>JBCCMA010000040.1:0-23284 GCA_039026595.1 Pseudomonadota bacterium | reverse complement strand
GGTGACGCTTGAATGACGGCTCCTCTGCGATCCACTTCTCGCGAAAGCTGTCCGTCTCCTCATAGCTACCAACGAAGAATAGAATTTCTGGATCTGACAATGCCTCTGAATTCCCATTCGCATCAGAAGTCACAGTAGACCATCGCTGCAGCAATGCACTGAATCGCTTGTCGTCGAAATTCCCCGCGGTCGCAGCCGGAATCAAAGTGCCATTCCCGTACATCGCTTCGGTTACGCCCAACCCATGAGTGAAGTTCTTGAATGAGCGAACGCACAGGATGCCCGATCTTGGGATAACGTAGATGTTCTTGCCGTCTTCTTTGCGATAAGCCGTGTCTACTTCATCCCATAGAAGCAGCACAACCGGCCCCTCATAACCGTCAGGGAGAATAAACAGATCGGTACGCTGCTCGTCCCCGCAACCCACGAGCAAGACCGATAGAACAATGATCAGACGATTCAAGAGTTACCGCCAAATTAGTCGTCACTAGTCGTTTTACTGTTTGCGCTGGATGTGCCTTCTTCAGACCGTCGCTCATTATCACCGACAAAAAGGTCCCCAACCCGATTTGTACGGTGTCGCAGATTTGGGAATCTGCCTGAGGCTTTCGTCGGCGCATGGTTGCGTGTGATCTCGTGTATTCCCACGTCAACACTCGTGATGATAATTGGCCCAATATCAGCAAGGGTCGCAATGACATAGCCAAAAGGATCCCAAGGCATCCAGCCATTCCTGTTGTTGACCGTATGTCGAGTTGCGACATACAGAATTATCTTGATGTCATTCTCACGAAATGCCCTGGCCCGGCCGTTAGCATCTTGCACGACGAGCGAGCGATCTTTCTCCGAATACTGAAAGTGTATTCCCGGGTTGACGCGCATGTATTCCGTAAAGAGCGGAAGCGTCTTTGAAGTGTAGAAAATCGCGGCTAGCAGTGCTGCGATTATGACTGGCGTGCCAGTGGCCAAACCAATGCCGGGATCAGTCTTTGCAAAATAGAACAAGGTCAGCGGCATTAAATATCCGCCCCAGATACTAAATGAATGAAGGAAGACCCGCATTGGTTTAGCTCCGCATTGGAAACAATAGCGGTCCGGCACGCGAGACAATACGCGCGGCGGAGTGGCGCTCAAAGGGAGTCTGGTTTTTGGGCAGAGAGGGCAAAGAACTACCCTAACTAAAAATTCTGCAGAATGCCTCTTCGCACTGGACTATCGGGGAGTGGCGGTGTCTCAACCTGACAGCCAAAGACTAATCCCTCTCCTGCATGCGCGCCGAGATTTGCGCCAATGAAAGTAAAAATGCGCTAAGCGCTTTTTCTCATTCAACCAGCTCAATCCTCGATTGTGACGCCCTACTCCACCGTAACACTCTTAGCCAAATTCCGAGGCTGATCCACATCCGTCCCCTTCAAAACGGCCACGTGATAAGACAGCAACTGAAGCGGAATCGTATACACAATCGGTGCAATCAACCGATCCACATGCGGCATGGGAATCACACGAATGCCCGGCTCGTCTTCAATCCCGGTGGCCTTATCGGCGAACACATAAAGCTGACCACCACGTGCCCGGACAACCTGCACGTTTGATTTCAGCTTGTCGAGCAACTCGTTGTTGGGCGCCACCACCACAACGGGCATGTCTTCATCGATCAGCGCCAGCGGACCGTGCTTGAGCTCGCCCGCCGCGTAGGACTCGGCGTGGATGTAGGAAATCTCTTTGAGCTTGAGCGCCCCCTCGGTGGCAATCGGCCACATGGGGCCGCGGCCTAAAAACAGCGTGTGATGCTTTTCGGCGAAGTCCTCGGCCACGTGCTTCAGCGTTTCGTCCATGCCGAGCGCTTCTTCCACCGCCGCTGCCACGTGATAAATGCTGGGCACAAGCTCGGCCTCGCGTTCGTCCGTCATGCCGCGGTGCTTGGCCAACATCAGTGACACAAGCAGCATCGACAGCAACTGCGTGGTGAACGCCTTGGTGCTGGCCACGCCGATCTCGGGGCCGGCGTGGGTCATCATGGTGAGGTCGGACTCACGCACCATGGAGCTGTGCGCGCTGTTGCAGATGGTCAGCGTGCCGATGTAGCCCATGTCCTTGGCCATGCGCAGCGCTTCGAGCGTGTCGGCGGTTTCGCCGGACTGCGACAGGGTCACAAACAAGGTGTTTTTGGGCACGACCACCTGGCGATAGCGGTACTCGCTGGCGATTTCCACGTGGCACGGCACGCCTGCCAACGCCTCAAACCAGTACTTGCCAACGCAGCCGGCGTTGTAGCTGGTGCCGCAGGCCACAATGTGAATCTGCTCCACCTTGGGCAGCAGTTCTTCGGCCGCTGGACCCAGCGCCGAGGGCAACACGCGGTTGTCGGACACCCGTCCGTACAACGTGTCGGCCAGAGCCGAAGGCTGCTCATAAATTTCCTTCAGCATGAAGTGGCGGTACGGGCCTTTTTCGGCCGAGTCGCTGCTCCACTGCGTCTCGTGAATCTCACGCTCCACCGGCTTACCGGCCGGATCGAAAATCTTCACGGACTCGCGACGAATTTCCGCGATGTCGCCCTGCTCCAGATAAATGAACCGCTGCGTTACCGGCAGCAACGCGGGCACACCGCTGGCTACATAGTTCTCACCGATGCCAAGGCCAATGACCAGCGGGCTGGCCACGCGGCTGACCACGATGCGGTCCGGGTCTTCGGCGTCGCACACCAACAGCGCGTAGGCACCCTCAAACCGGGCGACAGCACGACGCACCGCTTCAAACAGATCGTGCCCTTCTTTCAGCAGGTCGTGCACGAGGTGTGCGGCCACCTCCGTGTCTGTCTCGGACGCAAACTCGTAGCCCTTGGCCACAAGCTCATCTTTGATCGGCTGGAAGTTCTCGATGATGCCGTTGTGGATGACCGCCACGCGGTCGCCCGACATGTGCGGGTGCGCGTTGTTCTCGGTGACCGCGCCGTGCGTGGCCCAGCGCGTGTGCGCCACACCAAGACGACCCTTTAACGGTGAGGCGGAGAGCTTGTCATCAAGTTCGGCTACCTTGCCGACCGTGCGCCGCAGACCGATCGCACCGTCGTTTTGCAGCACGGCCACGCCGGCCGAGTCATAGCCGCGGTATTCCAGCCGCCGCAGTCCTTCAACGAGGATGGGTACGATGTTCCGTTCAGCGACGGCGCCTACAATCCCACACATGGATTATGTCTCCAGCACAGTAATTCGGGGGCAGAGCGAGGCTCCGCCGGGCCGCGAAGTCTACCAGCACGCGCGCAGACGCGCTGTCAGGACTTCGCGTTTTTGACCGGCCGTTTCCAGCCGTCCACAGTGACCTGTTTGCTACGCGACACCGTGAGTTTCTCGGCCGGTGCCGCCTTGCTGATCACCGATCCGGCGCCGATGGTGGCGCCCTCGCCCACATCCACCGGGGCCACCAGCATGGTGCCCGAGCCGATGAAAACCCGGTCACCCAGATGGGTGTGGTGCTTGTTGGCGCCGTCGTAATTGCAGGTCACGGTGCCCGCGCCCACATTGACCGACTCGCCGAGCGTGGCGTCACCGACATAAGTCAAATGATTGACCTTGCTGCCCTTGGCGATGTTGCTCTTCTTCACCTCGACAAAATTACCCAGTTTCACCTGGCTGCCCAGATAGGTTTCCGGGCGCACGCGGGCGTACGGGCCAATCTGGCAGTTGGGTCCAAGATGCGATTTCTCAATCACGTTGTTGGCGTGAAGCACCGTGCCATCTTCAATTTCAGAGTCGATCACGACGTTGTTGGGCCCGATATGCACGCCGTCGCCGAGCCTGACCTCGCCGATAAACACGGCGTTCACATCGATCACCACGTCTTCCCCACAGGTCAATGAACCGCGCACATCAATCCGCGACGGATCAATAAGCGTGACGCCATCTCGCATCAGAGCATCAGCGGTGCGCCGCCTGTGTTCCGCCTCCACCTCGGCCAGATGCACCTTGTCGTTCACGCCCATGGTCTCGGCCTCGTGTTCGGCCACATGGGCTCGCACCGGCACGCCATCGGCGACGGCCAGGGCCACAATGTCCGTCAGGTAGTACTCGTTCTGCTGGTTGTCGTTATCCAGCCGATTCAACCATCCACGAAGATGATGTCCGCGGGCCGCCATGACGCCGGTGTTCACCTCACGAATCTCGCGCTGCGCGTCCGTCGCGTCTTTATGTTCAACGATCGCCAGCACCTGATTCTGCCCGTCGCGGACAATACGTCCGTACCCGGTGGGGTCAGCCGCCATCACGGTGAGCACGGCCAGTCCGTCGTCGCCGCCCAGATCGGCAAGCGCCTGAAGCGTGGTCGCCTTGAGCAACGGCACATCGCCATAAAGAATCAGGACGTGGGCATCGTCGGCGATCTCGTCGATCGCCTGCATGACGGCGTGACCAGTGCCCAGTTGCTCAGCCTGTTCGTGCCAATGCACATCGCGGTGTGCCATGGCGGCCTGAACCTGATCGCCACCGAACCCGTACACCACGTGGTTGGCCACCGCGCCCAGTTCCTGAGCGGTGCCAAGAACGTGATCAAGCATGGGGCGACCGGCCATCGGGTGGAGTACTTTTGGCAGCGATGAACGCATACGCGTGCCTTTACCGGCCGCGAGAACTACAACGCAAAGCGACATACGCGGATAGCTCGGGATTTGAGGAGCGTGGATGATATCAAAGCCACGTGTCGGTTATGTCAACGGCGTCACGAAAAAGCGCTGGCGTTTTACCGCGAATATGCTAAGGCACTCACAGAACCCCCCCTCAAGATCGAGTGTAATGATGGCTGACCTGAACGGCCGCGCGACATTGACGTCACGCCGTGCCGATCACTGAAAAGGGCAAGACGGTCGCGAGGCCGTTACGCAAAGCTACCGGTCTGCCAGGACGGCAGACAGCGGGGTTACCAGTGAAAACCGACCTTCCCGGTCGGCCGCGCCCCCGTGCGCCTGCGTAACCCCACCGCCCCTCAGTGTTCGACCCGCTCGGTCGGCGACGCGCTCGCCTTCAGCGCACATCGTTCCAGGAGGGGAACACATGAACACACTTCGCCCAATTCTGATCACTGCCGGTGCGGCGCTGATCTCCGCCTGCGGCAGCGGTCCGTCCGATGCCCCGGATGCACGGGAGACCGGAGAGCCCGCAACCAGCCTGACGCTGTCAGGCATCGTGACCGACAACCCGATCGTGAACGCCAGCGTGATGGTCCGCGTCGCCGACACCGAGTTCGGTGACGCGCCGCCGACCGGCAGCAACGGCGAATTTCAGGTCGACATTTCGTCCACGCAGGCCAACGCGCTCGTCGTCGCCGAAGCCATGGACGCGGTCAACGGCGTGCGCCTGTCCGCGGTGCTCGACACGTTCTCAAATTTTGAAGCGCGCGCACGAAACGGGCGTGTCGACGGCGTGAAGATCACCAACGTGACCACGGCCGCCCAGGTGCTTGCCGAGCGGCTGGCGGTCGACGGCTCGGTGGACTCGGTTGACGAGTACCGCGAGCTGCTTGAACGTGTCGACGCCGACACCCTCTATGAGCTGTCCGCTGCCATCAAGGTGGTGGTCGAGAACATCGGTGGCACGACGCTGCCCGCGGGCATCAGTGACACCGCCGCACTGGCACGCGCGGTCGCCGCCGGTAACTCGTCGTTCCTGACCGACCTCGCCACGAGCTCGCCGACCGCACTGGCCACCGCGCGAGCCCGCCTGCTGACCGACGGTAACGCCACCATTCCGTTCGACACGAACAGCGCACCGGGCGTGTACGCCGCGATTGAGGACAACTTTATTTACGCCGTGTTCGGCAACGGTACGGCGCTCGTGGACTACCGCGAAGACGTGTCCGTACCGGGCACCCCGGCGTGGTCGCTGAACAGCAACGGACAGATCGACATCCGCTTCTTCGGGTTCGAGCGCACGAACGACAAGATCAGCGCCATCGGACAGGTCGGCGATGTGATGCACGTGGTGCGCGAGACCGACTTTGGCAACGCCCAGGCGGTCGAGGCCAGCGGCGTGCACAAGTTCGGGTTTGGTACACCGTTCGCGGCCAGCAATGCGCCCGGCACCTGGCTTGACGGCGCGATGGAAACCTCACGCTGGGTCTTCGAGACCAGTGGCCTCGGTTACCGCTTGAACACCGCCACGCAGGTGCAGGAAGAGACCTTCGCGTGGTCGGTCACAGCCGACGGTCGTCTGTCCCTGGATTTCGACGACAGCAATGAAGTTCTGCAGTTTCAGCGCATCGACAGCGGCGCTGATGACGTACTGGTCATTCGACGCTTCGGCGGCGAGGCCACCGTGATGGCGCTGTCCACCCTGGTGAAGGAATAGGCAAGACCCCTCCACATCTTGCCTATCTTGTGGGCGTCGCCGGTACCTCCTTGCCGGCGGCGCCTTTTTTATTCCGACGTCTCGGCGTTGCCCGTGAGTTCCACGGGAATACGGCCCGTACGGAAATTGATATCGCGCTGCGGGAACGGAATCTCGATACCGTATTTGGCCAGCGCCGTTTCGAGCGCCCAGTTGTAGTCGGCTCGCACCCTCGACGGGCGTTTTACTGACTCGGCGCGCAGCCACACCACTAGTTCGAAATCGAGGCTTGAATCGCCAAAGCCCATCAGCCAGACCTCGGGCTCGCGGGCATGTCGCCCGGTGAGAATGTGCGGCACTTCGGCGGCGGCCTCCAGCGCCGCTTTCTTCACCAGTTCCTTATCCGTGCCATACGCCACGCCAAACGGAATACGCGTCCGCCGATAACCATCGCGCAGCGTCCAGTTCGTCACGCGGTTGTTTATGAACTCGGAATTGGGAACCAGGATATCCACGTTGTCATTGGTGGTAACCAGCGTCGCACGGATATTGATCTCCCGAACCTCGCCGTACAGCCCGTTATCGAACTCCACAAAGTCCCCCACTTTGATGGTGCGCTCGAGAAGCAGAATGATGCCGGCCATCAGGTTGCTGAAGATCGACTGCAGACCAAAACCGATCCCGACACCGATCGCGCCCGAGAAGACCGCGAGGGCTGTCAGGTCAACGCCGATGGCGTTCAGCGACAACATGACCGCCAGGAACAGAAGGCCAAGGCGCGCACCCTGCGAGAGCAGCGAACGCATCGACGGGGTGAAGCGCGTGGTGCGTTCCAGACGCGACTGCACAACGGCCGATGTGGCCGTGGCGATCCAGATCAGAACAATCGCCAGCACAATGCCCTTCAGAGCGAGAAAGAGACTCAGTCGCGACTCGCCCACATCAAAACCCACACTCTTGAGCGCGTCGATGGTGGGTTGCAGTAGCCCGAAAATATTGAGCGCCGCCACGGACCAGGCGATCAGGGCAAAGAACTTGGCGAGCGCCTCATCCTTCACAAAACTTGAGACAAACCGAATCAGAATCCACGCGTTCAACAGGCTGGCGGCGATGGTGGTCAGATTGGGCGCGTAGCCCATTGAGTGAATAGCGGCGGTGGAAACCCACAGCGCCGCGACCCAGCAGATGGGCCGCATCAGGTTGGTCACCACGTCCCGGGCACGGCGGCTGCGCGCCATGTCGTCGGCCGGCCACAGGCGGCCCAGCAGGCGATTGAAAGGACCGGCCAGCAGAAACGCCAGCACG
The DNA here is from genome assembly GCA_039026595.1 of Pseudomonadota bacterium. Classification (GTDB taxonomy): domain Bacteria; phylum Pseudomonadota; class Gammaproteobacteria; order Steroidobacterales; family JBCCMA01; genus JBCCMA01. Next base: position 15,662 of record JBCCMA010000040.1, on the reverse strand, counting down.
CCGGACAACACGATGGCGCCAAGCTCAAGCGCACCGTGAATCGACAGCAAATCTTCCAGTATCGACTGACCCCAGGTGATTGCCCGGGTCACGAAACCCTCAACCTGTTCGGGCAGTGTCTCTATGGGCGCAGCGGGCTCCGGCGTTGCGGGTTCAGGGGCAACCGGGTCGGACACCGGCGCGTCCTGAAGCTGGAATCGAAACGGCATGGCGATAGATGTTCGGCGAGCGGGGTCGCGAGAATGACACGGCTTTTCTGCACGCCGCAAGCCGGTTATCCGTCCGCCAGAAACTCAAGCAGCGCCCGCCAGCTTTCCGTCTTCTGAGCCAGCGTGCGGCCCGCGTTGGCGGGGCTGGTCGACGGAAGCCGGAGCTGGACAAGCGCCCTGGCTGGCTCGTCGAGATCGGGCATCACGCGCTTCCTGAACTCGGTTTGTGCGGTCAAACCGTTGAACGCGATACAGCGCAGCGCCGGGTGTTGGGCAAGAAAGGAACCAAAGTCATTTGCGACGACGGTCTCAGACACAATGGCCGAATCCAGACTGCCCGGCCGTTCGCAGCCGGCCAGCACATCCCAGATGGCGATGCCTGCGTTCATCAGCGCAGTACAGCGCACTGGATAGTCCGCCTTTAGGTCCAGACCTATCAACGCGGCCATGACAGGCCAGAAGGCGTTGCGCGGAAAGGCGTAATACTGCTGCGCCGACAGCGACGCGCGCCCGGGCATTGACCCCAGAATCAGGACACGCGCGCCGGCTCTTGCGATCGGCGGGAACGACTGCGCCCAATCGGTGGCCATCGCGCGGAGACTATTGCTCCGCGTCGTACGGCCCGACGACGATCTCCACGCTCTGGATACGCTCGTCGCCCATCTGCTCACGGAGTTTCTCGAACACCGCGTTTGCCCGCCGCTCAGCAAGGCCGGGATCACATGGACGCGTCAGACCCTTGAGCGTTTGCTGCACAATGCGCCGACCCGAGATGGTGAGTTCCACCCGCCGATTCTTCGCACGGCCCTCGCGCGTGCCGTTGTCGGCCACCGGTTCGTCCGGTCCGCGGCTCTCCACCGTGGACTGGCTCACATCCAGACCCAGTTCGTTCACGAGGTAGTTGGCCACGGTCTGCGCGCGCGCCTGGCCGAGCACGTAGTTATCCGCAAACTCGGCGCGGTTCTCCGGGGCAATGCGCACGCTCGACGTATGCCCGATCGAGATCAGGCGGACATCCTCGGCGCCCTGCCAGCGCGCGACCAGATCGGCCAACGCATCCCGATCCTCAGACGTCAGCACCGCCTTGCGGATACCGAAACGCGGCACGAACACAAACGACTCGGAGTCGATCTTTGTCGACAGCACATCCGGCGCCCGCACCTGGCAGTTCGCCACATCGTTGCCTTCGATGAACAGGCGGCCGCCGCCGTGATCCACGAGCCGGTCTGCCAGTTCGCGCAATGCGCTCGCGTACTCCGGGCGTACCTCGGCGCTGTCCTGCAGGAAGAAGATCTCGGCCAGCTTCACACGGATAGGCAGCACACGGTCGCGCGCCTCGCGCGGCAGGCCAACCCCGAAGTCGAAGCGATTCATCAACCCCTGCGTGATGCGTTTGACGCGCGGGTTTTCGGTGGTGAAGACCGCACCCTTGGGCAGGGTGGCCGGGTCGACCTTCACAATGAAGTTTCGGCCGCGTTCGAAGAAACCGCCGTCGACACCGGCGATGTGATAACGCCCGTAGGCGTCCGTTTCCATGATCAGGCCCTCGACCGTAGCCAGACGCACACCCGGAATACCGTACTCGCCCTCGTCCTCGTCCTGATAGCCGTCTTCATCAAAGTCCGCGAAGACCTTGCCGATGATGGTGGTCTGCTCGGTGTCCGGATCCGCGATGACCTGTACGCTGGCCGTGGCCGGCTCGCCTACGGGCGTGCCGTTGCGCGTGGGCACCACCGTGTTGGCGTAGGTGCCGGGTGTCACGCCTGCACCAACACGCAGAAGATACGACAGCTCCACGGTTTCGCCAGCCGCCACGTTGATGCCCGAGAACAGAACGGGGCGTTCGCCTGTGACCGTCACCAGACCGTTGCTCAATCGTTCTGACCCGCTCACGTAGGTGAAGCCCGCGGGTGTCTGGTCGACCAGCGTCAGATCAAAGAACGGCGCACCGCCCGAGTTCTGGATCGTGATGGTGTAGCGGACGATGCCGCCGATGGTCACCTGCGCCGGCTGCGCGCTCTTGGTAACGCTCAGAATCGGCAGCGAGAAGGTGACGGGCGTCGGGTCGTTGTTGTTGCTCGGATCACCATCGTTATCCGGATCGACATCCGTGCCTTCCGTCGACGGGTCCTGCACGGGTCCGCCAGAGGGCGACGTGCCCTGCCCGATCGCGGTGTTCAGGTACGGCCCGGGGTTGGTGCCGGGCACCACGGTCACCGTCACGGTCACCGAGCGACGTTCGGCAATCGCCAGCGTATCGGTGCCCGCCAGCAGGTTGATGTCGTTCTGACCGTCGTAACCGGTGTTCACGGTCAGATCCACGCTCTCGATCCCGTTCACCACAAACGAGCCGGCGCCGGCGTAGGTCTCGGACAGATCGTCCTGCACCTGCAGGTTATTCAAGATTACATCGCCGGTGTTCTCAACGACGATGGTGTACGCGAGCGTGAAGCTGCCGTTGTTGTTATCGACCGGACCCGAACTCACCACCTTCGCCGTGCCGATGCCGGGATTCTCGCCGAACGTCACCGGTGTCGGGTCGCTGTTATTGCCGGGATCCCCGTCGTTGTCGGGGTCCGGATTCACGCCGTTGGCGGACACATCCTGCACTACCGTGTTCGACGGGCTCGTGCCCTCGGCGATCGCAGTGTTGTTGTACGGCCCGAGGTTGCTGCCCGGTGTGACCGTCAGGTTGATGGTAATGGTCCCGTTGCCACCCACCGCCAGCGTGTCGGTCCCCGCCAGCAGGTTGGTGTCATTGATGCCGTCGTACGCCGGGTTCAGCGTCAAACCGCCCGACGTCACATTGTCGATAACAAACTCATCGGCGCCGGCGAACGTCGCGGACAGATCATCGGTCACCTGCACATTGCTGAGCGTCACATCGCCGCTGTTTTCGACGAAGATCTGATAAGCCAATGCAAACGTGCCGTCGCCGTTATTGACCGGCCCAAAGCTGATCGCCTTCGCCACACCGATCTGCGGGTTTTCGGTGAACGTGACCGGCGTGGGCGTGCTGTTGTTGCCCGGGTCGCCGTCGTTGTCCGGATCGGGCTGAGTGCCCGCCGTCGAGATGTCCGTGACGGGCGTGCCGGCCGGAGACAGGCCGGAGGCCGTGCCCGTGTTTTCGTAGGGACCCAGATTGTCTCCCGGGGTCACCGTCAACGACAGCGTAACGGTGCCGCTGCCGCCGACCGCCAGCGTATCGGTCCCGGCGAGAAGATTGATATCGGTGTCGCCGTCGTAGTTCGGGTTCACCGTGAAGTCGGTGCTTGCGAGGCCATCGACAGTGAAACTGTCCGCGCCCGCGAACGTGTCGGTCAGCCGGTCGACCACCTGGATCGTACTCAGCACCACGTCGCCGACGTTCTGAATCACAAACACATAGTCGAAGCTGAAGGTGCCATCGCCGTTATTGGTGATCGGATCGGAGACCGCTTTGGCCAGACCGATAATCGGCCCTTCCGCAAAACTCACGGGTGTGGGGTCGTTGTTATTACCCGGGTCGCCGTCCGAATCCGGATCGGGGTTCACGCCGGACTGCGAATCGTCGGTGACCGGCGTCCCGCCCGGACCCACCCCGGATGCCGTGGCCTGGTTCAGGAACGGGCCGGTGGCCGTCCCCGGAGTAATCGTCACCTGTACGGCAATCAGCGCACTGCCGCCGACCGGCAGCGTGTCGGTGCCCGCCAGCAGATTAATGTCCGCGGCGCCGTCGAAGTTCGGGTTGACGGTGAAGCCCGGCGCGGAAACGCTGTCCACCGTGAAGGAGGTCGCTGTCGCGAACGCCGCAGAGAGATCGTCCGTCACCTGCAGGTTGCTGAGCGGCACGGTACCGAAGTTGCTCGCCAGAATGTCGTAGGTCAGCGTGAACGTGCCGTCGCCGTTATTGATCGGGCCGGCGCTGACGGCCTTGGCCGCGCCGATGGCCGGCGGGTTGATTGTGGACTGGCCCTGATCGTCTTCCGTGGGATCGTTGTTGCCCGGTGTCGAATCGGGATCCGGTTCGTTTGATGTGGCCACCTCGGCGACGTTCGCGTAGTCGCCCGCGGGCAACACCGTCGCCTGCAGCAGCAAGGTTTCGGTGACGCCGGCGGCGATGTCACCCACCGTCCAGATGCCGGTCGCCGGGTCGTAGGTACCGACGCTCGGCGTCGCACCCACAAATGACAGCCCGCTCGGCAGCGGATCACTGACCGTCACCCCCGTGGCATCGACGGGGCCGTCGTTGGTCAGGGCAAGCGTGTAGGTGACCGTCTGCCCGAACACCGGTTCGTCATCGTCGACCACTTTGGTGAGCGACAGATCAGCGAAGAACGTGGGTGTAATGGTGGCGCTGTCCTGATCGTCCTCGTTGGGATCGTTGTTGCCCGGCGTGGAGTCCGGATCAAGTTCGTTCGCAGCGGTCAGTTCCGCTACGTTGACGTAATCGCCCGTGGCGTTGATCGATGCGGTGATCTCGAGTGACGTGCTTGCACCGGCGGCAAGCGTGCCCACCGTCCAGATGCCTGTGACCGGGTCGTACGCGCCGCCGCCGTTGTCGGACACATAGGTGAGCCCGCTCGGCAACTGATCGGTGACTTCCAGTCCGGTGCCTTCATCAGGACCGTCGTTTGTTAGCGTGACCGTGTAGACCACGTTGCCCGAGGCCGGCGGCGTCGGGTTGTCCACCGTTTTGGTGAGCGACAGATCAGCTTGCTGGAAATTGAAGTTAACGTCGTGCAGCGAGATGGTCTGCAGACCGGCGTTGTTGGTTGGGCCGCCGTTCGCGTAGACAATCCGGATCTCGGTGATGCCGGTTAGACCAAACTCAAACTGGGCATTGGCATCGGCGCTGCCGGTAGGCGACGGCTGGCGCCCTTCCACGGTGTTGGGGCTGGTCAGAATATTGGCCGCGCCGGGAATGATGGCCGTCGGGTTGACGACCGATCCGTTGGCCACGGCGGTCACGGTCACCACATCAACAAACGACTGGTTGTTGTCGATATCGAACACGGTGAACAGAACGTCTTCGACGCCACCGGGAAAATCCGAAAGGTCGATGGTGACAGTGACCTGGCGGTTCTGGTCATCGACCGGGTAATCCGTCGTGATGATCAGCGAGCTTTCAGGCGGGACCAGACCCCCGGTGTTTGTGATGCCGAGGCGCGGAGACAGCGTGCCTTGGTTATCGAGGCCGGACGTGTTGCCGCCGAACGTCACGGTAACCCGCCGCCCGTCGACGGTGTACATCTCCTCGAGGTTGGTCTGACCCTCGGGGTCCCACGCGAGCACATCCCAATCGAGCGCCAGGGGAATCGCATGCGCCTGCATTGCGACCAGCCCGGCCACAAGCGCAATACCACCGCGCGCTACCCACGTGCCGGCGGCACGTCGCCATGCTGCAAATCTGGACATCCCCACCCCAATCTTCGTGTTGCTGGTCGCGGCCTGCGTCACCGTGGCCACTGACTCCGTCGGCCCAGATTGTATCAGGCAATTTAATGGGCCAGCACGCGGCAATGGTGCTTAGCAGTCACAGCGTTGGACAATAATTGGCGGGGTGACGATTCATGACATTGGCGCGCAGCCAAAGACCGCGCGATTAACGGCTCGCGTGGCAAAAACCCGAAGGTGGCGACGCATCTGCGTGCAGATCTTCACCCACCCCCGTCAGGGAGACAGCCAGTCGAGCAGTCGGGCCTGAACGTCCGCATTCGAGAAAAAGCTGCCATGATGCACACCGGCGCTCGACGGCAGATCAAGGCGGTGCTGGGAACGCGTAATCGGGAACATCGGGTCGCCGTTGTCTTCATACACGCCGCGGGTGGGCACCACCAGATCGTTCGGTTCCTGGAAAACGCGATCCATCAAATGATCGGCGGCCCACGGCTTCCACGACGCGTCGCCGGGTTCAAACTCTGCCGAGATCGCACGGTACAACGCGGTTGACGACGCCCCGCTGTTCAGAGCCTGCAGGTAAGGACCGGCGGGATTCATGGACTGGAGTCCGTCCAGACCGTCGAGCACAGCCGTTGCCAGTTGCTTCACCACGGCCACAATCACTTCGAGCACGTCCGTCACCGCGTTATCGGGGAGCAGGCTCAGCACGTTGGTATACGCATCAACGAAATCGCCCATGTGCTGCGGGTCGGTGAGCACGGTTCCGCGATTTGGGCTTGCAACAAACACCACCTGATTGACCACCAGCGACTTGCCGCTTAGCGAAAGCTGGTCCTGACACTCAGCCAGAACGCGCGAGACGTGGCCACCGCGCGAGTGACACACAATATCCACATCGAGCGACTGACCCGCCGGCATTTGCTCTGCGAAGTAACGACCATTTTCGGTCGGATCGACGCTCAACGTCTTGTGATCAAACGCGAACACGCGTCCGGCGTAGCGCTGGTGCAGTGTTTCGATCGCTGAGCGAGGCAATGCACCGAAAGCGCTAGCCGCGCGACTGAACGTCCCGTGCACAAACAGGAGCGAACGGGGCCCGTTCAAACGGGTCCAATCGGCGCCTGTCAGCGTGGGTCCGGTCACTGACTGATAGTTGTCCGGTGTAAACGAGCGAATGTTGTACGGCCGATGGCGATCCTCCCATTTTGCCGCGAAGAACGCGCCGACCTGCCCGAGCACCGGCTCGATCACAAACGACAGCACGCGCACAATTTTCCGGCCAAGCCAGCCGAGCACGCCGCGGTGATTCTCGTCTGTCTGCACCTCGGCCTGATATCCGGGAATCACGAAGGTCACGGTCGATCCGGATCGAGTCGTGTCCGTTGAGCCGTCTTCGCGCTGCGGCCAGTGCCATGTGGCAATGCCGTTTTCGTCCGTGACCAGCGCGACCTGACCATAGCCCTCGCCGTCGGCCGGCACCTGAATCTCGATGCCGTTCTGGTCCGGCGCAGACGCACGGCTGGTCACACGCTGGTCGGTCTCGTGCTGTTCGATGTTGGTCAGCTCAAGCACCATGGTCGTGTCCATGTCGTGCGCATCAAAGGCAGCGGCAAGCACATCGCTATCGAGCGCCGCACCGCGACTCTCACCGTCGGCGGGCCGCATGACGGTGATCGCGCCGGCGACGCCCGGTGAGCGCACGATGACATCGGCCACATGCAGCTCACCGCCCGCCGGATCGAGTATGCCTTCGTCAAGTGTGTCCATACGCTTTGTCCTCGCGTTTGTTTCTAGAGATCGAGTTCAAGCCGCAAGCGCGGATGACCGAAAAACTGATAGGCCAGCAACAGACTGGGCGCGTTGATCTGGCCCGAGTCGTCGGCCACGGTGGGAAACCGCGCGCGCTGGCCGCGGATAAACTCGCTGGCGCCCGCTTTCAGAGCGTTTGCGCTGTCGTAGAACGCCAGCGCCATGTTGCGCGCCGCCTGATCGTCCACATTCCACAGCGCCGCGATCACACCGCGCGCGCCCGCATCCAGAAACGCGGCCGCCACGCCGCCGTAGCCCGCCAGGGTCTCTTCCCCCTGACCAACCTGACACGCATTGAGAAACACGAACGGCGCGCTGCGCATGCGAGCGCCCTTGATCATTGACGGCGTCAACATGTTGCCGTTGGTCAGCGCAATGCCCTCATTGGCTCCCGTCAGGTCCCACTTGCCGTGCACGGCAAAGTGGATCAGATCGACATCGTCCACACGGTCGAGCCATGCGCCGAGGCCGCCATCGGCGTTTACTTTTTGTGCATTGAATCGGCTGGCCAGCGCATCGGCTTCCTCGTGGGCCCCGGCGAGATCCTTCCAGCCGCGCGTCGCGCTATAGTCGCCGCTGACCACCGCCATGCGTCGCACGCCGATTTGCACGGGCGGCGGAAATTCAGGACGACTCTTGTTGGTTACCGCACTGACGTGACCGATGACCCAGCGCCCCACTGCGAATTCAGCACCCAGGAAATTCTCGCCCGCGCCTTGATTGTGCAATTCAAGCCACGCCAGTTCCCACGGTATGTTGGGCTCATTCGAGACGATAAGAACGGTCGCGGGCGTGTCCGAAAGCGTGGAGAGCTGGTACAAGACGCGGCGCACCCAGATCGGAATCAGGCTTGCGATGTCACGCCCCTTGCCTTTCAGCGTCAGCGTCAGGCTGCTGGGGTCTCCCGCGTTCTTGTGCACCTCGTTCATCAGATTGCGCGCCCACAAACCCGGTTCATTGCCTACGTCGGAGAGCGCCTCGGACGGCGCGTCGGGGGGAGCAACATCGAGCTCGGCATGCGGTGAGTCCAGTGCCCAGATGAGTCGATCAGCGCGTTCTGTATTGCCTTTGGTGATGGTGATGGTGAGGTCGGGCGCCAGCTCAGCGGGCGGCACCGCCATGTCGACACCGCCTGCGCGGGCCTCATCGGTCGTACGTCGCGCCTGCGCATTCACATCGACCGTGCGAGCCGCCGCGCCGATCATCTGACCGTTCACAGAGAACTGCGCCATGAGCGCACGCGCGGCCCCGAAATCCGCGTTGTCCGTGGCGCGCAATCGGATAACCGCACTCGGGTACGCGTTTTCAGACGTCACCTGCAACGTGACCGAGAGCCGGTCTTCCGCGTGCACCTCAAAACCATCGGCGAGCAGCCGGACGGTGATCTCAAAGTGCTGACCGAGCTCGGCGGGCAGCGTCATCGGCCCGCCCACCACACCCTGCGACGGACGCGGCGACAAACCAACATCCACATCAAACCAGGTCTCCGGGACCACCGCGTCCGGACAGTCCAGCTTTGCAAACGCCTGTCGCGGCTCGTCGCTTGCAATCGCCGCATCGTCATCAGGTGGAGCTGTCCGAGCCGTGTTCTCGTCCGCCGGTTCCAGCGCCGTTTCCTCGGAATCGTCGAAGGTACTGTTGGGCGTGTCATCGTCCGGGGCCGATGCGCCGGTCTCGTAACTCGATCCAAGCGAACTGTTGATCCACTGCGCGGCCGCGCTCGCCGCGTCCGGTTCGGACGATGCCAGCATGTCCAGCACGCTCGACGCATCGGGATCATCAGCCGTGAACTGAAGAAAAGAGGCGACGGGCCGCCCGCCACCCGAAAGTGCGTATCCGGCTTTGCGCGCGTGTTTGGTGAACGCCGCCAGCGCGACCGTCACATCCGGGTCAGCGCCGTCTGCCAGCGGCGATGTATCCATCGCCAGTCCGCCGAGATCGCGCAGTGCGGTGTGGATCGACGGCAGCGGAATCGCGTTCAACAGCGCGGTCGCGTCGGCCAGCGTGGCCTTTGAAGGCCGCCACTTCCCAACGAGCGATAAAAGCGTGGGCTCTGCCGACGCCCACTGCTCGGCGGTTGGCGAGGTGAAAGTGAGAATACGCAGCGCGGCGCGGTGCACAGAGAGCGGCGCGGGGGTGCGGAGCAGCGCAATACAGCGTTTCTGTACCGGGGTCATCGGGGCGGCGGTCTCTGGCGACGTTAAGTCAAGTATAGACCGTCGTAGACAACGTCATTTGGCTCAGGACACTCCGTGCGCCATCAGGGCGATGACACCAGTTCGTTGCCATCGAGCAGCGAGCGTCGAAACGCCTCCCACGCCACCATGCTGGGCTTGCGACATTCGCCCACAGGGCACACGAAGCGGACCTCCAGCGTCGCGCGCCCGATGTTCTCGGCGAGCAAGACGATCCGGATCGGGTCCTCCTTATACTGCGCCTCGACAATGACGCCATCATGATCATCGATCAGGAAGGGAATGATGACCGGCTCGTTGACTGACCATTCCTCACAATACGCCTCGACCGACTGCGTTGTGCCGTCCTTCCGATTGATCAGGAAGCGCCGGTTCTCGGGATCGTAGTAAAAAGAGGAGTTGTACCAGCCGTGAAAATGCCCGTATTTGAACTTCGGGTCGCTCCGCCACGTAATTTTTTTCAAATCACGTTTGACACCGAGATAGAACTCCAGGCGCGACTCCAGGCGAATGAACGACTTCGGTATCAGCACCTCGTGCTTTAAATCGGGAATGCGCCCCGCTGAGAACACATCACCCAGAAGCACGGACTGCCAATGGTAGGGCTGATCCAGTTCGAGTTTGAGACGCGCATGCGCACATAGCATGCAGAGCATCATCAAGAGGCAAAGCGAGAGCTGGGCAGGCTTACGCACGGTGATCAGTCCGAGGCACCGGCCGTCTCCGGCTCGTCTTTCAATACGTGCGCGTCCAGAAAACGACGCAGCTTCTCGGCGAAATGCAGCCGATTACGGAAGCCCCGGAAGCCGTGCGGCTCGCTCGGATAGACGTACGACTCATGCGGCTTGTCCGCCGCCGCCAACGCGGCGACCAACGCCTCGGATTGTGACGGCAGAACCACCTCATCCTTACCGCCGTGCACGATCAGCATGGGCACGCTGATCTTCTCCACGTGCGATACCGGCGATGCCGCAAGCAGTTGCTCGGGCGTTCGATCACCCAACAACGTCTTGCGCAGGAACGCGCCCAGCGTGTCTGATGATCCATTGTCAGTTTCATAGAGCGCCTTCAAGTCCGAGACACCCGCAAGACTCACGCCGCACTTGTAGAGATCCGGGAAGCGCGCGAGGCTCATCATCGCACTGAAGCCACCGAAGCTCCCACCGTAAATGGCGACGCGGTCACCCTCGTACAGTCCGCTCCGTTTTGCCCACAGTGTCGCGTCGCGTAAATCGTCCTGAATACGCCGATCCCATTCGCCGTAGCCCGCTTCAACAAAATCGATACCGTAGCCACCGGAACCGCGAAAATTGACCTGCAAAACGCTGTAGCCCCGACTGACCAGATACTGAATCACCGGATCAAACTCCCAGTGATCACGCACGAAGAAAGGACCGCCGTGCACCATCACAACGAGCGCCCCGTTGCTGTCGTCTTGCGCTGGCTTTGTGAGGTAGCCCGGCAGGGACACCTCATCACTGGCTTCGATGGTGATCGGCTCGGTGCGCGCGAGCAATTCGGACGGGATTACGCTGGCACGTTGGACTTCTGTAACGGCGCTGGCCGCGCCGTCAAAAAGATAGTGTCGCGCGCGATCGCGATCGCTGGATGCCGTAATCAGCGCCGAACTCAGGTCACCGGTTGCGCGGACCGATGCGTTCATTTCAGGGAAAAGCGACTTGATCTCATTGGCAAAGCCCTGCAGATCAGCGTCGAAGAAGACCTGCTGATATTTTTCCGCGTAATACCCCACGCCCTGAAGCGTCCGGCCATCCGGCGACCAGACTATGTCGTGCACATCGTATTTTTCGTGTTGGAAAACGGTCTCGGTGAACTCGCGCGCACTGAGGCTGAAACGATGCAGGCCCAGCGTGTTCTTACCGCGATAAGCCATCACAAAAATTTCGTCCGGTGTCTCGCTGAATCCAATGACATCGAAATAGTCTTCGTTCGGCGCCACGCGATCGCGCGATGCGATCACCACCCACGGATCACTTTCTGAGGCACGCGCCTGATACACCGTCTTGTTATCGCGAACGGCAACCGACATGAGAATTCGCCCGTCGTGGTCAGGAATCCAGCGCACCACATCACCCGGGTTGCGCTCAACGCGCGACAATTTCGCCGTTTTCGTAATGTTCAGACGGAACACGTCGGACTTATGGACACGCGGAACCTGAACTGCCTTCGTCGTCACCGCGTCTTTGTGAATCTTGAGATTAATCGTCTGCGCGAGCACGTAATCCGGGTCGTCCGGCAGCGGGTGGATCATCTTCAGGCTGAGCCATTTCGCAATCATCTTGCCCGCCGCTGAAAACGAGCGTTTTTTGGTCTCGTCACTGACCAGGACAATGTCGCGAGACACGGCGTCATAGACCATGAACTGCCGATTCCAGATGGGCTCCACCTCAAACTCGTCGTAGGCGAAATAGGCGAAACGACGTTCATCAATCCACCCGATTCCAATGGGTGTGCCGTACAGACCGCCCGACAACGCGCGCCGTTCTTTCGTCGCCACCTCCTGAATAACCAGTTTGTTCTTACCATCCGGATTGAACAGGTGGATCGCCGCAAAGCGCCCGGTCGGCGACAGGATCGGCGGACTCACGGTTTCGCTTCGGAAAAAATCCTCAATCGGGATATCAGAGCTGGCGCCGGCGAGCAGCGGCACACCGAAACCAGACATAACGAGAAGCGAGATCGCGGCGAGACGTTTCATGGCATTCCGTCTTTTTCTGTTTGGGATGACTTAATACTAGTGCAAATCGCGCACCACGCCACAGCGGCCATGACGCTCGCCACGTTTGCACCCACCAAAGACCGCAGAACACTCAAGGTCGCTGCGCGACGGTCGCTCAAAAAGAGTCGAGGAAGCGATCCACCCTACGAAGAATGACCCAGATTGACATAGTCAAGCATGCTCGCCGCGCCGGACTGTCCGTTCTGGCGTGGTCTGCCATGGCGCTGCCGGCCGCACAGGCGGCCGACGACAGCTTGTTCGATCTCAGCATCGAGGAACTCGTCAGCCTTGAGGTGACAAGCGTGTCGCGCAAAGCAGAGCGGCTCTCCGACACCACATCCGCTGTGTTCGTGATTACCCAGGACGACATCCAGCGTTACGGCATCCGCAGCATTCCGGACGCGCTCCGCCTCGCGCCTGGCTTGACCGTTCAACAGGTGTCCGCCGGGAAATGGGCAATCGGCAGCCGTGGCTTTACCGGTCGCTTCTCGAACAAACTTCTGGTCCTGATGGACGGCCGCACGCTCTACACGCCCACATTTTCCGGCGTGTACTGGGAGGTGCAGGACACGTTGATTGAAGAGATCGAACGGATCGAGGTGATCCGCGGTCCGGGCGCCGTCGCGTGGGGCTCAAACGCGGTCAACGGGGTGATCAACATCATTACGCGTCGGTCCGATGCGGCGGACGAGACGGAACTGGCTGGAGGCATCGATCCTCTGGGCGCGACGTTCGCGTCCGCGCGCGCATCCGGGAAACACGGCGAGAGCACATCGTGGCGCGCCTTTGCCAAGTATCAGGACACACCCGCCAATGAACTCGTTGGCGCTGGCGGCGCCGGTGATGACTGGGACATGCTGCGTGTCAACGTGCGAACAGACACGCGCTGGGCGAGCAGCGAGCTGACGGTCATCGGGGAGGCGTACTCCGGCCATATCGGCAATGCCTACGAACAGTTCGGTGTCGCTAACATTCAGATCGTCCCGGACAACGCAACGGTCGACGGCATGTTCGCGCTGGCGCGCTGGGAGCGATCACACGGGCCGGATCGTTCATCGAGCGCGCAGGTCAGCATCGACCGCAACGAACGCGACTCGCTCCTCTACCGGGAAGATCGCACCTCGTTCAGCCTCGAGGCGCAGCATCAGCGACAGTTTGGCATCCATGAACTCGTTTTCGGCGGCTGGGCGCGGCTCAACGATCTTGAGATAGGCGGCTCCCAGGATGTGACACTCCTCGGCGAGATCGACCAGGACCATGTCATCAGCGCATTTGTTCAAGACAATATGCAGCTCACCGATCGTTGGAGCGTCATGCTGGGGCTCAAGGTCGAAGACAACAGTCTGTCTCCAAAAGACCTCGAGTGGATGCCTTCGGTCCGCACACTCTGGAAGCTATCGCCCAACCACTCAGCCTGGGCCGCCGCCACCCGTGCCTTGCGAACGCCCTCCTGGGGCGAAAGACAGGTGCGAATTTCAAACGTATCCGTGCCGGTTCCACCGAACACCGCGTTCAATCCCTTCCCGGTTCCCCTGACGGTTGAGATTCTGGGTGATCCTGACTTCAGATCGGAATCGAACGTCGCGCTCGAACTGGGCTTGCGTGGCCGCTTTGGTGACAAGGTCAGCTATGACGTAGCGCTGTTCAATATGGACTACGACAACATCCGGTCGGCCGGTGAAGGCGCGCCCTTCTGCGCGCCGAGCGGTGTCGCGCTGGCGCTGGATCCCACCTGTCTCGCGCAGGCGAGCGCCGTCACGTTCCCGACGCTGCTGGCCAACGACGCCACCGCGCGCGCCCGCGGCGGCGAAGTGGCCATCGACTGGCTGGCCGCGGCCAAATGGCGGCTGCGCGGCACGCTCTCGTTCCTGGACATTGAATCCGAGGGTGAGGCGGGCGACCCCATTACACCCGACCGCGATCCTCGCTGGCAGGCCGGCCTTCGGTCCGAGTGGTCGCCAAGCGAACAACTGAACGTCGCGCTGTGGCTGCGCTACGTCGGCGAGATCGAAGAATTCGATATCGACGATTACTGGCAGGCCAATATCAACGCGCGCTGGCAGTATCAGGATCGCGTCATCGTCTCTTTGGGCGTGCGCAATCTACTGCAGTCTGAGACGTTCGAGTATGTATCGGAGTTCATCGATCTGGCGCCTACGAATATTCCTCGCTCGGCGTTCCTGAATCTACGGCTCAAGTTCTGACGTTTCGTTTTTATGGCGTTTCTACCGAGCACCTGCCAAACGGGTATCGTCGCGCGCCTCGCCGCGTCAATACTTGTCGCGGTGCTGGGCTCGGCGCCGGACGCGGTCGCCGCGGATGTCAGCGAAGACGACGTCAAGCTGGCGCTGCTCTACAAGATCACGCGCTTCATCGAATGGCCTGAACACGATCACGACGACTTTCTGTTGTGCATTGCTGGCGCCGACACGTTCGACTCCGCAAAGCGCCGACTCACCGTCCGCAGCGTCGGCGAACGCGCCATCCGTCCCGTTCTGGTCAAGGACGATCTGACTTCGATCCACTGCGATGCCTTGTACATCGCCAGAACCGAGGCAGACCGAATCCCGGAGCTGACGCGTTCGGTCCGCGACCTGCCCGTTCTTACCGTCAGTGACGCGCCCGGCTTTGCCAGCGACGGCGGACTGATCGGGCTGACCACGCGCAACAGCCGCATACAAATCAACATCAACGTCGCTGCATCCAAAAGGGCCGGTTTGACCATTAGCTCGCAGCTACTGGAACTCGCCCGGATCGTGGGCGACCGGCAGGCCAAGCTGTGATCGGGCGGTTCCTTCAAAACGCACCGTTGGCACGCAAGGTACGCGTGCTCATCGTCGTATCGGCGTCGCTCGCGCTGCTGTCGGCGTCTGTTGGCGTGTCGGTTGGCCATGCTTATCAGGCTCGCGCCGATCTCCGAAGCTCTTTGGTCACCCTGGCGGACGTCATCGGCAAGAACAGCGCTGGCGCACTCACGTTCGATGATAAAGATCAGGCCGCCCGGGTGCTGACCACGCTCGGTAATCAGGTCCACATTGAGGACGCCGCCGTTTTCGGTATTGACGGTGCGCAGATGGCACGAATGGATGATTCCAAACGTGCCGACACACTGATGTTGGACAACTTAAGCCCCACGTCCAATTGGCAGCGTGTCGAGGTCGTTGAGCCCGTCATGTTTGCCGGCGAGTCGATCGGTACCATCTACTTGCGATCATCGCTGGACCCGGTTTTCGAAAGCCTTTACCGGTCCGCCTCGGGTACGGCCATGGCGCTGGCGATCGGTGCGGTCATCGCAATCCTTCTGGCCTCGCTGCTCACCCCCGCGCT
>JBCCMA010000039.1:0-23421 GCA_039026595.1 Pseudomonadota bacterium | reverse complement strand
GTCCTCGATTCACAGAGCATCTCGGTGGGTCAGGGTCTGCTTGCAATCCACGCCGCGGAAATGGCGCAGGCGAACGCACAAGCGCGAACACAAGTGTTTTCTCGCGCAGAGCCGTCAGTGATGTGAGGATCTCTTCGGCCTGTGCATTCGCCTGCGCCATTTCCGCGGCGTGGATTGCAAGCAGACCCTGACCCACCGAGATGCTCTGTGAATCGAGGACGTGTATGCGCTCCGTTGCGCCGGTACGTTCTGCCGCACTGACAGCGGACTGGAACGTGCCGCTCGCCTGCGCGGTAATGTTGACGCACACCACCGACGGGTAGTGGCTGGCCAGAAACTGGAAATCGCGCCGGAAGTCGCCCGGCGGCGGCTGCGACGTCTTGGGTGCGGTGGGGTCACTGGCCAGACGCGCGTAGAACTCGTCAGCCGAGATGCTGACCTTGTCCAGATAGCTCTCGTTGCCGAAGTGCACGCGCACGGGCGTCATGTGAACACCCAATTCGTCCATCAGGTCATCGGGCATATCGCCCGCGGAATCCATCACGATGGCGCATTGCCGCGATGGTGCGGACGTCTGGGTTTGCTGGCGCTGCATGTCGTCGGCCTTCGTACCGGTGACCTCGCCATATTGAGCTGCGAGCCGGAAGACGGCCTGCGGATCGTTGACGTGGATGTGTACGCGCGCTTTCTTTTGTGTGCCGGCTAACACAAGTGAGCTGCCCAGGCTCATCAGTTCTTCCTTCAGCCGACGGCGGTCGATTTTCTCACCGCTGATCACGCACTCGGTGCAGAACCGGTAATCAAGATCGATTTCTTCGCCGGCTCGGGCAGCCTCGCCGGTAACGGGTTCGGAATCGAGCACGTCGGCAACGTGTCCGCTTTCAATATAGCCGCAGATGCCGTCGACGAGACGGACAAAGCCCTCCGCGCCCGCATCCACTACGCCGGCTTGCCGCAGCGCGTCCAACTGCCCCGGCGTGCCCTCGAGCGAGCGCTGCGCCGATTCCTTCCCGCTGCGCAGGAGATGCGCAAAATCGATCGCGGGATGGTCGGCAATCAAGGACTCCAGCGCCGCCGCGAAGTCGCGCATAACGGTGAGGACGGTACCTTCCACGGGCTTTACGAGGGCGTCTCGCGCGTATTGCTCGCCGGCGCGTATGGCCTCAACAAATTGTGCAACCGTCAGTCGCGTCGACGTGGCTACAGCGTCGCTCACGCCATGAAAAAACTGCGCCACGATGGCACCGGAATTACCCCGGGCGCCGTCGAGCGCGGCGTCGGCCGCCTGCATCAACGTGGCTCCCGCGTCGCGCGTACGTGCCGATGTCATGGCGTGCACCACACTGCGCAACGTCATGGCAAGGTTGGTACCGGTATCGCCGTCCGGGACGGGATACACGTTGATCTTGTTCAGGTGATCCTGGGACGCAATGACGTTTAGCGCACCGGCGCGCAGCCCGCGCCGTATGCGGTGTCCGTCGAGGTAAGCAATCCCCGACGGCATGTCAGTTTGGCCGCAGCACGAAGCGCTGTCCGTTGTGATTCAACACAGCGCCGCGAGTGGTGATCCCTTCCACCTCGGTGTCGCCATCAATGGCGTCGCCTTCGCGATATTTTTTGAAGTTGATGAACACGAACCGCCGTTCGGGTGAATCGTGGAACACATGCATATCCAACCGCAGGTTTGGCAAGTTGATGCGACCGCCGAGCAGCATGTTCTCGTACTCGGGCAGTCCTTCGTCCAGCGGTCGCTCTGCCGCTGCCGGCTTGTCAACCTGCGTCTGTGCGGGCGCTGTGACGGTGCGATCGGCCGTCGCGTTCTGTCGTCGTCCCGGTGTTGGGGTAATGGCGATCAGCCCTTCCTGTTCCGCAAGTGCCTCCACATCGTCTGCTTCGGCGCCTGCCAGTGGCCGGGGGGTCGCGGTGGATTCCGGAGTGGGCTCCGCACGGGCCGCCTCCCGGTTCAGTGCGCGGACCTGACCCTGATCCACCATCGGATCGGAGCGCAGCCGCGTGCGCGGCGCGGGCTGATTGCTGCTCGGCGGAGGTAATGGCGACGCGGTTGCGCGGTTCGGTGCGGCCGATCCGCGTCCCAGCATCCAGGCCGTCAATGCGATCCCGATGATGCCGACCAGAGCGGCCGATGCAAGCACCGTGCGCGAGCGCGGATTGGCCGGCGCGTCGTGCACGCGCTGCGCCTGAATGGGGGCGGCTTCGATGGTTTGTTGATCGCGCGCATTTTGCGCGCGCTGAAGGGCGTCGAGAATAAACGACATTACGGGCCCTCCAGGTACGGGGTGCCCGGTCGCTGCTGCGCTGAGTTGATCGCGATCAGCGTTTGCACTCCAGCTTTGCCATCGGCTTCAAGGCGACGTGAGCGCTGGAACGCTTCAAGCCGACGCTGTAGACGGGAATCGAAGACTTCGGGTCGCTTGGTTGTGTCGGATACCGACTGGATCGCGGCCAGTTCGTCGCGCAGCCACCCGACCGCCGGGTCGTTGCTTCCTGGCAGCAGCAGGTCTGTGTCACCGTGCAGCGGACGCCATAGTACGAGGAATTCTCCCAGCCACAGTTCTGCCACGTCGACGCTGTCGACCTCAAAGACGTCGCTGCCAAAACGCAGCGTCATTTTTCGATCCTGCACGCGCGTGAGCAGTGCGTTGTGAGCGCGGCCGTCATCATCGACAAGCGACAGGATTGCCGGCCGGTTCAGCGTGCGTAAAAGACGCAGGGAACCGACCTGATAAGCACACCGCAATCCCGCCCGGCGCGCCGACACGCACGGAGCAACATCGTCAGCCGGTTCGGTTTCCCAGAGTTCGAACAGCTGTGCGAACGCGGTGTCGGTGCCGGTGTCCACACCAGGGCGCGTCAGGATGTCGCCAAGCGACGGGCGCGGTTCGTCTTTTTGCCCAGACACCTCGCTGTTTGTTGGCTCATCGCCAAGTTCCAATTCGGGCTCGGGTGGTTTGTCGCCAGGCGCCGGCAATGGCAGGGCAACCACTTCTGTGGGCGCCGGTGTCGTGACAATTGCCGGATCGAGCGTCACCTTTGCCTCGGCCGTACCGCTATCGGGTTTTGACATGAGCGTGGCGATGCCCCAGATCGCGACCCCGACCGCCGCGAGTCCGGCTACGCTGGCCCACCACGACGTCGGGGTGAGGACTCGGGGTGTCGATGCCGGCACGGTGCCGCGGACTTCCGCCGCGGCGCGCTTGACCACGTCGCGCGTGACTTCATGCGACTCGATACTAAACGCGCCCAGTAGCGCTCGGTCGCACACCACGTTGACCACACGCGGTATGCCCTGCGATACGCGATGGACCTCCCACAGCGCGCCGGGCGTGAAGACGTCGGTGGTCGCGCCGGCGATGGCCATGCGGTGGCGAACGTAGGCAATGGTCTCTTTGCTATTGAGTGACTCGAGGTGGTAGCGGCCTGTGATGCGCTGTGCCAGTTGCCGCAGATCGTTGCGGGCCAGCAGAGTTCGAAGCTCCGGTTGACCCACGAGAATGATCTGCAGCAGTTTCTGTTTGCTGGTTTCGAGGTTGGTCAGTAGCCGGAGTTGCTCCAGTACATCCGCATCCAGATTCTGCGCCTCGTCCACAAGCAAAACGGTTTTTCGTCCCTGTTCATGCGCGGCCAGCAGATGGGTGTTAAGTGCGTCCACCAGCGCGCGGGTGGACCGCTCTTCCGGGTGAGCGATCCCGAGCTCATCCAGTATGGCTTCGAGGAACTCGGGTACGGTCAGGCGCGGATTCAGTATGGCCGCAAGATCCACCGCATCGGGTAAGCGCTCCAGCAACGAGCGTGTGAGCGTGGTCTTTCCGGTCCCCACCTCGCCGGTGAGCTGGATGAACCCGCCGCTTTCGGTGACGCCATAGACCAGATGCGCCAACGCCTCGGCATGGCGTTCGGACAGAAAGAGAAAATGTGGATCGGGCGTGATCGAAAACGGTTTTTCGGTCAGGCCGAAGAACTGTGTGTACATACGCTGCCGCCCGGGGTGAGACGAAATGGTACCTATTCGTTTAGTCGACTGCCACGTTTGAGGCTGTCGGCGCCGAATCGTTCCCGAACCTGATCCACCGCACTGTCCACGCCGTCGCCTGGTTGTGCGAACAGATTAAGCTGCTGTTCGGAAGTCAGATCGCCCGCACCGACGCCAAGAAGCCGTACGCTCTCGCGGGCGTGGCTGGCCTGCCATGTGCGCATTAGCCGGGCCGCGACATCGCCGAAGAGTCGCGTTTCGCTGCTGGGCGGCTGGACCGCCTGCTGACGCGTGACGGTGCGGAAGTCCGGCGTGCGAATCTTGAGCCGAATCACTCCGGCGCACAGTCCTTTCCTGCGGACGCGGTCGGCTACCTTTTCGGCCATGCGACGGATGTGAGCGACCATCTCATCGGAATCGCCGACGTTCTCGCTGAACGTCTGCTCGGTGCTGATCGACTTGTCATCTGAATTCGAGACAATGGGCCGCTCGTCGATGCCCGACGCGCGTTCAATCATCCGTTCCGCATAGCGGCCAAACACGGGTCGAAGCCGGGAAACCGATGCGGTGCGCAGGGACTGGATTGTGCTTATGCCCGCGTCGGTCAGGCGTTTCGCAGTTTTCGGTCCGACGCCCGGAATCACCGAAGCGGCCAGTGGGTCGAGCGTCCGTTGCACGTCCTCCTCGGCGACGAGGCACAAGCCGTCCGGCTTCTGCAGATCCGACGCGATTTTCGCCACGAGCTTGTTGGGTCCTCCGCCCACCGAAACCGTCAACTCAGTGCGTTCGCGAACTTCGTCCTTGATGGCTTGCGCGAGCGCTTGGGCCGACGGATAAAGGTGCACGACGGCCGTCACGTCGAGAAACGCCTCATCGAGGGACAACCCCTGAATATCGGGTGTCACGTCGCGGAAAACCGCGAACACGATCTGTGATACCTCCCGGTAATGCGCCATTCGTGGTCTGACGCAAACGGCGTCCGGGCACCGTCTCAGCGCCTCGCGCACCGGCATGGCGGAGCGGATACCGAATTGCCGAGCCTCGTAGCTGGCGGCGGCGACCACACCGCGCCGGTCGCGGCCACCGACGATGACGGGCAGACCCCGCAGTGAAGGGTCATCGCGTTGCTCCACCGATGCGTAAAACGCATCCATATCAGCGTGGAAGATCAGCCGTGGTCGGCTCACAGCGACAGGGTCGCGAGCGCGGAGCCGATCAAAAGCAGCGTCACGGAGCTAATCAAGTAGGCGCAATAAATCAGCGACATCTTGAAGACCGTGGCAATCCGTCCCTGACGGAAAACCCGCCGGAGGGACCGATACAGGTAATACACGGCGTAAAGGGTCGCCGCTGCAATGGCCCATCCGATGCTGATGGACAGAAACGGCATGTGCGGGCCAACGGCATACGTGAGTCCGAGCAGAATCAAGAGCAGGAACAGGAAAGAATGGGTGTGCGTGTAGAAAAGAAGATGCTCCACATAATAGCGCCGCGAAAACGGGTAGATCAGCTTGCCGACCAGCGCGATGATTGGCAGCAGGACAATCAGGAGTTTGGGTGTCAGGTCACTGAGCGATTCGACGAATCGAAGCCGGCCCTCATCGGTGGTGAGTTGTTGGCAGGAACGGATCAGCCAGCGATGCACGGTTTCCGGGCTCAGGCCAGGCACGTTGACCTCGGGCGCGTCAAACGTGCAGTCCGACAGGGTGTCGCTGTTCTCGTCTGATTCTGAGTCTGCTTCCGGCTCGGCCAGGTCTTCGCGCCGGCGCTCGGCTGCGGTTGTGTTGGCCGCCCGATTATCGCCCGAGAGCGTCAGGTTGAAGCTGTCTTCGCTCTGGTTCAGACCAACCATATTGGCGGCCTGAAACTGCTCCAGCGACGGGAGCGACGACATCAGGAAGAACGCGATGCTGAGCACCAGGTACATGCGTAACGGGGGCGTGTAGTGGGCGCGGCGTCCCGCAAGGTATTCCACCGTTAGCGTGCCGGGCGAAAACAGAAGCGGTCGCAACGTACGCCAGACCCGCGCATCCCAGTTCAGAACATCGTCGAACGCCGCCTTAAGCAATTCGAACACGCTGATCATGCGGTTACGGTGGCGCTGGCCGCATGCCGAACAATATTGCCCTCGCATAGCGGCGCCGCAGTTGGAACAGTTGGCGGCGGGCGCGATTGGCTTATCTGGCGTGATCGTCAATACGCGCCGCGATGTGGACAGGGCATCGCCAAATCGTCGCAATCCGTCCGCGCGCATGCGATCCGCGTGTTCGGTCAGATAACGCTCGTACGCGGCGCGGTTCTCAAGCCGGTATTGCACCGTGCGTTTTACAGAAGTCGGCAAGGCAGGGGTGTCCGGGACGTCCGGTGTGGCGATGTCGCCCGAGATGAAACCCGGCAACGCGACCATCTCGTCAACGTGCGACTGCAAAAACTTGTCAAATTCCAACGCGCGTTCGGGCGCGATGGTCAGGTTGACTTCATAAATGACGGACGGGTCGGACACGGCATAACAAAACGTGACGGTACTTCGAAATTTTAGCATTGGGTCCGGGACTATCGTCGCATTGGACCCAATTTATTGACACAAGCTGCTAGCGTGAGGAGGACGTTAAGGCGAAAAAAATGTTGAGGCCTCGGCCATGAGCGATACCCCATCCACCCCGCAGCCAGAAGGCTATTACGAGCAGCGCTGCCGTGAAATGGACCGCCAACTATGTGAAATGAAGGCGCGCTTTCGCGGCGCACTGAGCGACGTTCGTCGCGCCAAGATCACCACCACCCTGATCCGCAAGCTGTACCAGCTCGATGCGCTGAAGCTGGAGGCGGACGATTTGGCATCGTCCTTCGTCGAATTGGTCAGCAACGCGCTGGGCGTGCCGCGTGCCGCGCTTTTGCGACGGGCCGAAGACGGCGACGGCTTTGACTGCGTTCGCGCCCACGGTTTTGCGCCGCCACAGGCGCGTCTGCTAAGCGCCGCGGGAACACGTGAGGGCTTTGTGTTCGGAGGCTCGATCGACGCCGATCTCGAACTGGTATCGCAGGTTCGCGCCCTGACCGGTGCCAATCATTTTGTGTGGTGCTACAGCCGCGTGTCGCGGCTTGGTCTGCTTCTGGCCAACGGAGTGGACAATCACCACGACGACTGGCAGTTCAGCATCGGCGACGAGCCGCTTGTCGAGTCGGTTCTGGACGTGGCGAGCTCGGTCATGGAGCGCGCCCGCGTTGAAAAACAGCTCGCGCACAGCGCCTTTCATGACAGCCTGACCGGTCTGCCGAATCGCGGATTCCTGCTGCGCCACCTCGATGCCTGTGTCCGACGCTCTGCGCGGACCGCGCGGGACGTGTCGGCCGTCATGTTCATTGATGTCGACCGGTTCAAGTGGGTGAACGATACGCTCGGTCATCAAGCCGGCGACAAGCTTCTGAGCGCGCTGGCGCAGCGCCTGCGTTCGGTTGTGCGGCCCGGCGATTTGGTCGCGCGTCTGAGCGGTGATGAATTTGCGGTACTCGCCGAGTCGCTCGGCACAATGGGCGACGCTGAGGCGCTCGCGCGGCGTATTCTCGAGGCCCTCGCGACTCCGTTCCGGATCCACGGGCACTCGGTTTATGCCAGCGTCAGTCTCGGGCTTGCTGAGGCACGGCCGGAGCACTCGGACGCGGCCGACTTTCTGCGTGACGCCGACATCGCGATGTACCACGCCAAGCAGCGCGGCGGCGCCTGCTATGAGATTTACGGTGCCCAAATGCGCAGCGGCGCCATCAGCGAATTACGGCTGCGCAGCGACCTGAAGGAAGCGCTGCAGCGTGAAGAACTTTCTTTGTACTACCAGCCGGTATTCGATGCCCACACCGGCCGCATCGTGTGCCTTGAGGCGCTATTGCGCTGGCACCATCCCCGCGAGGGCTTGCTGACGCCCGAGCAGTTCATCGCCGCGCTCGACAAGTCGGGTCTTGCCGGCGAGTTGGGTGACTGGGTTCTGCAGCGCGTGGGGCGTGATCTTAAGCTCTGGCGAAGCGAGACGGACGGCGCGGTGGACCCCACCGTTTGCATCAACATCGCCCAGAGCCAGTTCGTGCACGCGGAGTTTGTCTCTTCACTGGCGTCGACCATGCAGACCTACGGCGTGGCGCCAGAGCAAATTCGCCTCGAATTGACCGAGACGACACTCCTGGACTGCCGTCGTATCGACGAGGCGGTACTTGAGCAGCTGCGTGAGATGGGTGTGCGCATCATGCTCGATGATTTCGGGACCGGGTACTCGTCGCTGTCGCGCCTGCACTCGCTGCCGATTGACAGCGTGAAGGTGGATCGCCAGCTTGTCCGACCGGTGGCTGAGGGCGACGCCACGGTTATCCGGGCCATTTTTGCGCTGGCCCAGCAGCTCGGTCTCCAAGTGGTGGCACCGGGCGTCGAGACGATGACGCAGCTCAACGCGTTGCGCAAGCTCGGCTGCGACGCCGTACAGGGCTTCTTCCTCGGTCGTCCGATGGCGGCGTCCCAGCTCGGCGAGTATGTCCTGACGCATGAGGCCGCACTTGAGTCCGTCTCCTCATCGGAGGGTTCGAGCACGGGGCCGGAGATACTCGACGCCTGATCGAGCAAGGGCGAGCGCGGTACCTGCCCGCGGCTTGCGTTCACGTTAGCGTAGTGGTGTCATCCCGGGCGCGCCTTCGTTGCGCGACCCGTTGTTTGAGCGCCTCCGCGCAAGGTTCCGATGGACCAGCTGCCGGCATTGACGATCGAGATGGGCCTCGTCATGGGGCTGGTTGTGTTCGCCGTCTTTTTGTTCGTGACCGAGTTGCTGCGCGTCGATGTTGCCGCCGTACTGATCATGACGCTGCTCGGGCTTCTGATCTTCGTCCCCGGCCTTGAAGGCCTGATTCCGGCTGACGTTCTGTATTCCGGCCTTTCAAGTAACGCCGTCGTGTCGATCATGGCCGTCATGATTCTGGGCGCGGGACTTGACAAGACGGGCGCCATGGAATCGGTCGCCCTCGGCATCATGGCGATCGGCGGCCGGACAGAGTCGCGCATCATGGCGCTGGTGTCGGGTTCCGTTGCGCTGATTTCATCCTTTATGCAGAACGTGGGCGCGACGGCGCTGTTCCTGCCCGTCGTGTCCCGTATTGCCTCCCGCACCGGTCTGTCCATGTCGAGACTGGTCATGCCGATGGGCTTCTGCGCCATTTTAGGTGGCACCATCACCATGGTCGCGTCCAGTCCGCTGATTATGCTCAATGACCTGCTGGAGCACGCCAACGAGTCCCTGCCGGCGGAGCAGGCAATGGCGCCGTTCGGGCTGTTTTCCGTGGCGCCCATCGGCTTGGCGTTGGTCGCCGCCGGTCTTGGCTATTTTCTGTTGTTCCGCCGCGTGCTGCTGCGGGATGAAAGCGGCGGTCGAATTCAGCGTGGACGCGGCACGGTGCGCTATCTGCGCCGTGTGCACGGGATGGATGCGGCGGTGCGAGAGGTGGAGGTGCCGATTGGCAGTCCGCTGGTCGGCCGCGATATCAAGACCGTGCAGCGCGAGTTTGAAGTGCGCATCGTCGCATCACGCTACGCGGGTAAGGTGCTGGTGTGTCCGCCGGTGGAGGCGATGATCGCCGCGCCGGCGACGCTTGCCGTGATCGCGCAGCCCGGTGAACTCAAGCACTTCCTGCGGGTTGGCGGGCTGGTCATGCGTCCCAAGCTAAAGGAATTCCGGCATATGCTGGCGCGCTCAATTGCCGGTGTTGCGGAGCTGATTATTCCCCCGGATTCGAGGCTGGTGGGCCAGAGCGTGCGCGATGTGCGGCTGCGCATGACCTATGGGCTGAGCCTTTTGTCTGTGTTCCGACAGGGCCGCAGCATCACGACCCGGTTACAGGACATTCCGCTTGAGGCGGGCGATACGCTGGTGTGCCACACGCGTTGGGAGCAACTCGCGCGTCTCGAGGAGGATCGCGATTTTGTTGTGGTCACAACCGACTATCCGCGTGTTGAGCGCAAACCATACAAGGTGGCGATGGCGCTGACGTTCTTCCTGATCGCGATCGGTCTGGTGTTGTTCACCGACGTGTTGCTGCCGGTGGCGCTGATGACCGGCGCCATGGGAATGATCATCGCCGGCGTGCTGACGATGGACGAGGCCTATCAGGCGATCAGCTGGAAGACCGTGTTCTTGCTCGCCGGCCTGTTGCCACTGGGGCAGGCCGTGGAGGTGTCCGGTACTGCCAGCTTCCTCGCGCAGCTGGTTGTCAATGCGCTCGGCGAGGTGCCCGCATGGGTCTTGCAGGCCCTCATTGCGGTGCTGGCCACCGCTTTCTCTCTGGTGATGTCCAACGTGGGCGCGACGGTGCTTCTGGTGCCCATTGCGATCAACGTGGCGCTCGCCGCCGGCGCGGATCCGGCCATGTTCGCGCTGACGGTGGCCATTTCCACGTCAAACTCATTTCTCATCCCCACCCATCAGGTCAATGCGTTGATCATGGGCCCGGGTAATTACCGCGTGGCGGATTTCATGCGCGTTGGCGGGTTGATGACGCTGATCTTCCTTGTGGTCTCGCTCGCGATGCTGAATCTGGTGTTTTGAGCTCCCCGTCGGTCACTTAGGTAGGCGCGTGAACTCAGCAAGTTCATGAGGATCGTTATCATCAGTGACACGCATGGTCGCCACGAGGCGTTGGGCACGCTCTCTGGCGATGTACTGATTCACTGCGGCGATCAATTTAATCTCTGGGACGGCGAAAAGGACTGTGTTCGCAGAATGGACGACTGGTTTGCCCGTCAGGATTTCGACCGCATCCTTTGTATCGGTGGCAATCACGACCTCATTCTCCAATCGGTGATCGAAACGGAGCCGCAGCCGTTCAGGCACGCGATTTATCTGCAGGATGCGCAGTACGAATACGGGGGCCTTACGTTCTATGGCGCGCCGTGGACACCGAAGCTGCGTGGCCATGCGTTCTATCAGGATGATGCCGGGCTGCAGGACAAATGGGCGATGATCCCCACGACGACGGACGTGTTGATTACCCACACCCCCGCCTTCTCTGTTCTCGACAAATCAAGCCGTGGCCTGACCCTGGGGTGTCTGTTCCTCGGTGACACTCTGGCGCGTGTGCGGCCCAAGGTCCATTGCTTCGGGCATGTACACAATAGCGCAGGGCGTTGTGTGCATGAGGGAATTGATTGCATCAATGCGTCCACCGTTAACAGTCAGCTCAAGCCGGTCCACCCTCCAGTGGTTGTTGAGCTTTAACGCTTAACGCAGACCAACAAAAACACCCGCCGCTTGCGCGACGGGCGTTCATTCAGGCGATGTGACTTCGGGTCAGGCCGCGGTGTCGACCGCCTTCGGCTTGCTGCGCGCCACGCTGCGCACGGCCAGCTCGCTGGTGTCGAAGTCGTCGACGTCGGTAATCGACATGACCATTCGGTCATAGGTCAACAGGCTTTCGCACTCGCTTTCGGAGATCACGCCGGCTTCGAGCGCCGCCCGGAACATGGCCGGTGGGGCGTCTTCCTTGATGGTGCCCGCTTTCCACGCCTTGATGACCTTGCGTTCGAGGCTGTCGATGCCTTCGGCTTCGCGCAGCAGCTTGTCGATGATTCCGATCGGGTTGTTTTCGTCCGGCGTGAGGTAAGCGCCGTCAATCAGACGATCCCGGGTTTCCGATGGCGTCGTCATCAACTCAGCCACCCGGCGCTCGAGCTTGTCCGACGGAGCCGAATACATGCGGCCGCGCGGGAAGATAAACAAGCGCAGGGCGATGGCCAGCGGTCGATTCGGCAGGTTACGCAGCACACCGTGCAGCTGTTCCTGGCACTGGTACAGCAAATGGCGGCACGCCCATTCAACGACCGGCAGGTCCTGTTCCGGCCGTCCCTGATCTTCGTAGTGCTTGAGCACTGACGACGCCAGATACAGGTAGCTCAGGATGTCGCCCAGACGCGCGGAGAGCATCTCCCGTTTCTTCAGGCTGCCCTGCAAGCTCAGCATGGCGCCGTCCGCCGCCAATGCGAAGGCCTGCGTGAAGCGGTTGATGTGCTGGAAGTAGCGCCGCGTCGGCCCCTCGACGGGCACGTCCGCGAAGCGCGAGTGCGTAAACGACGCCACGAGCGAACGCGCCGCGTTGTTGAACATGTTGCCCACCAGACCAAACAGCGCGGCGTCAAACTCGCGCAGCGCCTCACGGTCGTCTTCCATGGCGCAGGCCGTCATCAGCTTGAGCATGAACGGATGGCAGCGGATGGCGCCCTGACCAAAGATGATCATGTTGCGCGTCAGAACGTTGGCGCCCTCGACCGTGATCGAGATGGGAATCGACTGGTAGCCGCGACCCAGATAGTTGCTGGGTCCAAGGCAGATGCCCTTGCCGCCGTGCAGGTCCATCGCATCGTTGCCGATGACGCGGCCCATTTCCGTGCAGTGGTATTTCAGAATGGCCGACGGTACCGCCGGCTTGATGCCGCGATCCACAGCAGCAGCGGTCATTTTGACGGCAGCGTCGATGATATAGGTGTTGCCGGCGATGCGCGCGAGCAGCTCCTGAATACCTTCGAAACCACCGATGGGCATACGGAACTGCTTGCGAATGCGGCTGTAGCCGCCCGACGAAGCCAGTGCGGCCTTGGCGCCGCCCAGCGCGTTGGACGGCAGCGAGATGCAGCGACCCACGGTCAGACATTCGACCAGCATGCGCCAGCCCTGGCCGGCCATCTTCGGACCACCGATGATGAAGTCCAGAGGAACGAATACGTCCTCGCCCTGCGTCGGTCCGTTCTGGAACGGCAGGTTCAGCGGGAAGTGGCGTCGACCGTTGACCACACCGGGCAGGTGGGTCGGGATCAGCGCGCAGGTGATGCCGTATTCATCGACATCGCCCATCAGGTGATCGGGATCGTAAAGCTTGAACGCGAGACCGAGCACGGTGGCGACCGGCGCCAGCGTGATGTAGCGCTTGTTCCAGGTCAGACGCATGCCGAGCACTTCTTCGCCGTTGAACTCGCCGCGGCACACAATGCCTTTGTCCGTGATCGACGTGGCATCCGATCCGGCGCGTGGACTGGTCAGACCGAAGCACGGTACTTCTTCGCCGCTGGCAAGCCGCGGCAGGTAGAAGTTCTTCTGTTCCTCGGTACCGTAGTGCATCAGCAGTTCGCCCGGACCGAGTGAGTTCGGTACCGCGACGGTGGAGGCGATCGTCGGGCTGCGGCCAGCGATCTTGGTCAGCACCGCCGAGTGCGCCTGAGCAGAAAACTCAAGACCGCCGTAGGCCTTCGGGATGATCATCGCGAAGAAGCCCTTGTCTTTAAGGTACTGCCAGATTTCCGGCGTGATGTCGGCCAGCTCGTGGGTGATTTCCCATTCGTCCGCCATCCGGCAGAGTTCTTCAACCGGACCATTCAGGAAGGCTTCCTCTTCGGCGGTTAACGCGGGCGCTGGGGCGCTCAAGAGATTGTCCCAGCGAGGACGTCCCGAGAAGATCTCGGCGTCCCACCAAACGCCGCCGGCTTCCAGAGCGGTGCGTTCGGTGTCGGACATCTCGGGCAGAGCCCGGCGCATCATCTTTAAAGCCGGCTTAGAGACTCGTGACCGGCGGAACTCATCGCTATTGAGCGCGAGCAGTGCGGCGAAGGCCGCGAGGATCAACAGCTTGACGAGCGTGCCCGCACCGCTGATGAGAAGGAAAGCGCCGGTCACAACACCGAGCGCGACGGTAGCGGACTTCAGGTCCATCCTGCGATAGCTGACGAAGATCGCCGTGCCGACAAACAGAAGCGTCCATAGCAACACGCCCATACGAATCTCCAATGTCTTCTTATATGTACCCCCCGAATATAGCGGAGATGGTGCAGCGCGACAATCAAACGTTCGGCGCGTTGGCCAGTTGACCGAAACCACCTGAAAGCGCATGAGAATCAATTACATATTATGTCCACGGGGTGATTAAGCGGACGCCTGAGGCAGGCTATAAAAAAGCCCGCGAGCCGAGCGGCTGGCGGGCTTTATTGTCTGATTTTTATAGGGTTTCTACAAAAGATCAGATACGCCGTCGCGCTCTTCGCGCAGTTCGGCGTCCGTGGCGGTCATGCGTTCCCGGCTGAAGTCGTCGATCGCGAGATCTTGAACAATCGTGTAGTCGCCGTCGCGGCAGACCACCGGGTAGGAGTAAATCACCCCTTCCGGGATGCCGTAGCTGCCGTCGGACGGCACCGCCATCGACGTCCAGTCGCCCTCGGGCGTGCCGAGTGCCCAGTCGCGGATGTGGTCAATAGCGGCCGACGCGGCGGAGGCCGCGGAGCTCAGCCCGCGCGCTTCGATGATCGCGGCGCCGCGCTTTTGCACGGTCGGGATAAAGTCGTCCCGGGTCCACGCGCTGTCCACTTTTGATATGGCGGCTTGTCCGCTAATCGTCGCGTGGTTGATGTCGGGGTACTGCGTTGCCGAGTGATTGCCCCAGATGATCATCTTGCGAATGTCGGTGGTGTGCGTTCCGGTCTTCTCCGCAAGCTGCGCGAGCGCCCGGTTGTGATCGAGTCGCGTCATGGCGGTGAAGTTGCGCGGGTCGATGTCGGGTGCATTGGCCGCCGTGATCAGCGCGTTGGTGTTGGCGGGGTTGCCGACCACCAGCACCTTGATCGATTTGCTGGCTGCGGCGTTCATCGCCTTGCCCTGAGCCGAGAAAATCTTGGCGTTGCCCAGCAGCAGATCTTTGCGTTCCATCCCGGGGCCGCGCGGCTTGGCGCCCACAAGCAGGGCGTAGTCGGCGTCGCCGAAAGCGGTCTCGGCATCGTCGGTGGCCACCGTGCCGGCCAGAAGCGGGAAGGCGCAGTCGTTCAATTCCATCACCACGCCGTTCAGCGCGCCGAGGGCAGGCGGAATCTCAAGGAGTTGCAGGATGACCGGATGGTCGGGTCCGAGCAGTTGCCCGGAGGCGATGCGGAAGGCGAGTTGGTAGCCGATCTGGCCGGCGGCGCCGGTGATCGCGACGCGGACGGGGGCTTTCATAATGACTCCTGATGGTTCGCGGTAGGTGGACGGCGCCGGAGTTTAGCACCGGGCCGGTTGATCCGCAGCGGCGTTGAGTCAGGGGGTCCCAGGTTCGCGCTCGGGTGCTTCGGCGGTTTCGAGATCGGATAGCGACAGCGGAAAATCCTCAGGCAATTCCAGGTCACCGTCGTGCGCGAATAACTCACGGAGCAGAGTCCTGGCGTCTTCGTCGCGCCCCTGCGCTATCAGAAAACGGATGCGGGTCAGCGCGGACTCGGTGTCTGGAAACGGTGGCTCGGATGCCTTGGGAAACATTGAGGATGCCAGCCCGGGAACTGGCTCGACAGGGACTCGCGCGCTATCTGCGGCCGTGTTTTCGTCATAAAAAACCAGACCTGTATTGTGCTCGGCGAGCCGCGACCCCGTCACGGTGATGGTCTCCATCGATTGGCTGTCTTCTTGCGGTGGTGTCTCCGGCGCCTGGAGCTTCGGTAGCGAGGGCGCAATGCGCTCGCGCTCCTCCGTCACTTGGCGGGCCAGCGCCTGCACCTCGTTTTTGGCTCCAAGGGCCCGCTCTGGCCGGCGCTCGGTGTCGACCTCGATCTTCGGTATGTCAGCCATGCTGGGCCGCGGCACCGGAGGTGCAGGAGGCGCTGCGCGGTCAGATGTTACGGTCGACACGGTGTTGGGTGCGGCGGTTTCGAGGCGTGTGGTATCGGGAACGATGTCGGTTTCGGCCACGGATTGAACCGCCGACGTGCCGGCCCGCTGAACCTGATGGCTGATCCCCACCGCCAGCACCACCGTGGCGGCCACGCTGGCCGGCAACCACCAGCGCGGGCGCGCGGGACGGTCCGCTTCTGCGCGTGCGTCCGCCAGTATGGCGCGGTCGAGTGCGGCCGACGGCTGCGGCGCATCGCTGAGATTGGCAGACAGTTGTTCGGCCAGATCGCCGCGGTTGTCCAGAAACATCTGTAACTCACGATCAGAAAGGTCGCTCATGTTCCGACATCCTGTTGGTGCGGATTGGGCAGCGCCGCGCGCAACCGGCTCAGCGCGTAGCGCAGTCGGCTTTTCACGGTTTCGCGTTTTGCACCGGTTACCCGAGCAATGTCCGGTAACGACAGGCCCGCGACCTGATGGAGCAGGAACGCTTCGCGCTGTTCATCGGGCAAGGACGCGATCGCCGCGTCGATGGCAGCCTTGGTATCCAGTGCACTGGCCGATTCGTGCGGCGTTGTTGCACCAGACGCGTTGTCGATCGAGTCCCCGGTGTCGGTCACGAGCGTGACGCGACGCTCTCCGTGACGCATATGGTCAATACACGCATTGCGAGCAATCTGAAAAAGCCAGCTCGCGAATGGCGCATCCGGCTCGTACTGGCGGCGCGCGCGAATCACCTTTGCCCACACTTCCTGGTAGACATCGTCCGCCGCCTGCGGGTCAAAAATGCGTTGACGCAAAAACCCGTACAACCGCCCTTTGTGGCGGTGATACAGGCACTCGAATGCATCGGCATCGCCGTTGGCATAGCGGGCCATCAGTTCGTGGTCACTCGCGTCGTTCATCGGAGAAAGAGTAAGGGAGCAGGCGGCGCAGCGAAACTGCGCCGCCTGCCGTTCAGTCACGCAGGGTCGCGACGCGTTCCAGATAATCGGTGTCCTGATCCATCAATCGCTGCGTGCGGGTCACCAGCGAGACAAACTCATTGCGATAGCCATGGCGATCCTGACCCACTGCGCTTTGCGCAAGGGCTAGCACATCATCGAGCGCGTACTCGCCCAGATGGGTGCCGCCCCGAAGTGTCTCACCAAACGCGGCCACGGCTGCCGCAAAGCGGAAATCGTCGCTGGTTCTGGTGGCCCGAACCACCGTGTCGGCGTCGATCACCCGCTCCAGGAGTTTGCTGGTTGCTTCGCCCGGGTCCTTGTAACGCAGTCTTACGAACGCAAGTTCGCTGCTGATGTTGCCCACGCGCGGCTCACGCGCGCCGTAGCGCAGCGGGTCGATACGGCGTGCATCGGAATCAACCGGTGTGATTTCGTACAGCGCCACGATGGAGTGGCCGGCCCCGATGTCGCCGGCGTCCACGCGGTCATTGTTGAAATCGGCCCGGGCCAATTGGCGATTGTGATAACCAATCAGCCTGTACTCTGCAACGGTGTCCGGATTGAACTCCACCTGAATCTTCACGTCGCTGGCGATGGTGTGGAGCGTGGAGCCGACCTCATCAACCAGTACCTTGCGCGCCTCGGCAAGCGTATCGATGTAGGCATAGTTGCCGTTTCCAGCATCGGCGATGCGTTCCATCATGTGGTCGTTGAGATTGCCTTTGCCAAAACCGAGCGTGGTCAGCGACACACCACTGGCGCGCTCGCGCTCGATCAGGTCGATCAGTTTTTGCGTGTCGGCCATGCCCACGTTGAAATCGCCATCGGTGGCGAGAATGACGCGGTTGATCCCGTCCTCGATGAACGCCTCGCGGGCGAGCGCATACGCCTGGCGGATGCCGGCGGCGCCGTTTGTAGGCCCTCCCGCGCGCAGGCGATTCAGGGCATCGCGGATGCGTGCCCGATCATCGCCGGCCGTTGGAGGCAGCACGACACCGGAGGCGCCGGCGTACACGACCAGCGACACGCGGTCGTGGTCGTTGAGCTGCTGCACCAGCAGATTCAGCGAGTCGACGAGCAAGGGCAGTTTGTTTTGCGACTGCATCGAACCGGACACATCCACGAGAAACACAAGGTTGCTGGCGGGTCTTTTTTCGCCCGCGTCCGCACGCCCCTTCAATCCGATACGCAACAACTGCGTGTCTTTGTTCCACGGGGTCGGGGCGACGGTGGTCGATACGGCGAACGGCGTGTCACCGCGCGGCGCCGCGTCGCTGTACGCGAAATAGTTGATCATCTCTTCAATACGAACGGCGTTTTCCGGGGGCAGGCGGCCGTCATTCAGGAAGCGGCGAACATTGCTGTAGGCGCCGGTGTCCACATCGATGCTGAAGGTGGACACAGGGTGTGCGGTCGTAAGCTTGACGCCCGGGTCGCGCAGTTCTTCGTAGCGCTCGTTGTCTGCGCTGGGCTGGGGCACGGGCCGGTATGATTGAACGTACTGACTTTCAGTTCTGATCCGACCGGCAAGCCGATTTTGGTCCATTGATCGGTCGGCGCGCGCGGCTTTGGCTTCACTCAGGAGTTGAGCAAGCGCGGTTTCGCTTTCGGTCGCGACGTCCTGCGGCGCCGGCCCGATTGTCGGGTCCGGCAACCCGTTCGGGGTTGGCGGCGCGCCCACAGACTGCCCGGTGACCACGACCTGCTCCACGGTGGGCTCGGTCGGCGCCCCGCGTACGTCCGCTGGCGTCGTCGTGTCGTTGGTCTGGCGACGGGAGGTTTCATCTGCCACCCGATCGGGCGAGCTGCCCGAACAGGCCGTCAGACCACTTATGATAAGGGCCACGGCGGCGCCCAGATGGGCGGGCGACAGCCGGTGAGTGGGTGGCTTCAGCAGTCTGGATGTCTTTGTCATGGCGTTCTCTTATGGCATGGCGGGTAAGGGTGGGGCAGCCGGCACGGGCGACCATGCTGTTGATAACGACGCGATCAAGCCAGTGGGGTTAAACCCCGCAAAGTTTTTTCTTGCGGCGGTTGTCGGCCGGTGGTTTCCTGTGCGCCCATGAAACTGCACGTTACTTTTGTCGCCCCGTTTTTCATGGCGGCGTCGCTGCGCTTCCTGCGCGGCGCGCTCGCCATGCCGGATGTCGCCGTCTCCCTGATCAGTCAGGATCCGGTGGACCGTCTGGACGCGCAAACACGCAGCGGTCTGGCGGGTCACTACGCGGTGCGCAATGCGCTGGACCCGGAGCAGATTGCGTATGCGGCGCGGCAGCTCGGTCAGCAGCTCGGTCCGGTTGACCGGTTGTTCGGTCCGCTGGAGCAGCTGCAGGTGCCCTTGGCGCAGGCCCGAGAACGGCTGGATCTGCCAGGAGTGAACGTGTCCACCGCGCTGAATTTCAGGGATAAGTCGCGCATGAAGGATGTCCTGCGGGCCGCCGGCGTGCCGTGCGCGCGGCACGCGCTGGTGGGGTCGGCCGACGCCGCTCGGCGCTTTATTGCCGACGTCGGCTTTCCCGTGGTCGTCAAGCCGCCGGCCGGCGCTGGCGGCAAAAGCACCTTCCGGCTGGATCGAGCTCAGGATCTGGACGCGTATCTGGCGCGCTTTATTCCCAATCCGGCCGCGCCCACGCTGTTCGAGGAATTCGTGCGGGGCACGGAATTTTCATTCGACAGCGTCATGATCGACGGCAAGATGGTCTGGCACTCAATCAGCCGGTACGTGCCATCGCCACTCGAGGTCATGGAGAACCCTTGGATTCAGTGGGTGGTTCTGCTGCCGCGCAATATCGCCGGCGCAGAGTACGACCCCATTCGCAAGGCAGCCGATGCCGGGTTGCGTGCGCTCGGCCTTGAAACCGGTTTGTCACATATGGAGTGGTTTGCGTTGCCCGACGGGCGTCTGGCGATCTCCGAAGTCGGTGCCCGCCCACCCGGCGCGCAGATCACATCGCTCCTGTCGTTCGCGCATGACCATGATTTCTACCGTGCCTGGCCGCGTCTGATGGCCGGGGATCGCTTCGACTGCCCGGCGCGGCAGTTTGCGGTTGGTGCTGCGTATTTTCGGGGGCAGGGTGCCGGTCGCGTGCACGCCATTCATGGTCTCGATGAGGCCCAGAAGCGCTACGGCCACCTGGTTGTGGACGTCAAACTCCCCCGCCAGGGCCAACCTCCGCAGGACAGCTACGAAGGCGACGGGTTTGTCATCGTGCGCCATCCGGAGACAGCGGTGGTGGAGCGGGCGCTGAGCGACATCGTGTCGTTGGTCAAGGTGGAACTGCGTTGACTCAGGTTGTGTTGTTGGGACCGCAGCGGCCTGAGCCAACGGTCGGCGACGCGGTGCGCGCGCTCACTTCAGATGGCGAGACGGTCGGCGTTATTAGCGCGGGTTGGCAGGAAGCCGAAAACGATCTGGATGATCTGAGCGAGATCATCAACCGGCCCCTCGCGGATCTGTTGGTGTACGCCCGCTGTGAGTCACTGCTCGAGCGCTCCCCGGAACTTGCCCGCGCTCACCACGAGCGTCAGGCGACACTGCAGTCGCTTCAGCGCCTCTATCGGCGTCGCTTGCAGCATCTGATTAACGCGGCGGTCGATATTTTCGAGGTGGACGATACGCTGGTGCCGCTGGATCAGCGCCACGCGATTACCCAGGTTCGTGCGCTGGATCGGCACCATCTACAGCGTGTTCGTGCGGCCCACGCGGCGTTTATTGAGGAAACATCCGCCTTCGATTCGGCGCCGCGCGATGCGTTGCGCGCTCAGATCGAACAGATTCTCGCAGACGTATCGACCGTGGTCATCACCGGTGGCAACGTGGGCGCATTGATGAGTCGTATGCGGCTGCTGGGTCTCGGCGATCTTCTTGCGGACAAGCACATTGTGGCGTGGTCCGCGGGCGCCATGGCGCTGTGCGAGCGGGTTGTGCTGTACCACGATCTGGCGCCCCAGGGCCGTCGCGATGCGGAGCTATTCGATGAGGGATTTGGTGTTGTGCCGGGTGTTGTAGCGTTGCCTAATGCAAGACGGCGCCTCGACGAAACACAACCAACGCGGGTTGGCCTCATGGCCAGACGACTGGCGCCCCGTCGCGCCATCGCGCTCGACAACCCGACTCAACTCACGCTTGCAGGCGGCGTTCTGCGCGGCGCGGTTAATGCGCGGCAGCTGACGCGGTCGGGCACATTGAAAGCGGTGCGCGCCCGATGAACCCGGCATTGAAAGCGTTGATCGGTGACGGCGCGCCGGACGCGGCGGCTATCGATGCGTTTATAGACCGGAATCGGTTCCCGCTCGTCGACCGGCACGGCGTGACGTTCGTTTTCCGCGGCGAGGCCGAGTCGGTTCTGCTGCGCTGTTTCATGTCGGGATTGCCGGGTCCGCAGCCACTCACGCGGGTTGCCGATACCGACCTGTGGGTTGTGACCGTCGAGTTTCCGGAAGCGTCGCGGATCGAGTATAAGTTCGAGGTGTCGCGCGACGGGCACGGCGAGATGATTCTGGACCCGTTGAATGTTGTACAGGCCCGCGACCCGTTCGGGGCCAACTCCGTGTGTCAGGGCTATGGCTACACCCGGCCGATCTGGACGCTCGACGACAGCACGGCCCGCGAGGGCAAGCTTCGGCGCCACCGCTTTCACAGTGATGCGTTTGGTGAGCAGCGCGAGATCCTCGTGTACCTGCCCGCAACGTTCCGGCGCAATCGTCGTTACCCTTTGCTGATTTGCCACGACGGTGCGGACTACGTGCGCTATGCCGCACTGAAAACCGTGCTGGACAATCTGATTACGGATCTCGATATCCCGCCGCTGGTGGTGGCGCTCACGCAGTCACCGGATCGGTTGGTGGAATACGCGGGTAACGATGCGCACGCGCGGTTTATTTCCGAAGACTTGCTCGGCTACATGACGGCGAGCTATCCGCTGATCGACGAGCGGCGCTCGCGGGCGGTGATGGGGGCGAGTTTTGGCGGTGTTGCATCGCTGCACGCCTCGTGGTCGGCGCCTGAGTTGTTCGGCAAGCTCCTTCTGCAGTCGGGCTCGTTTGCGTTCAGCGACTTCGGGCCGCACTCGCGCGGCGAGGTGTTCGACCCGGTGGTAGACTTCGTTAACCGGTTCCGGGCCTCGCCTCGCCAGTGCGCCGACCGGGTGTACATGAGCTGCGGCGTCTACGAGTCACTCATCTACGAGAATCGCTCGCTGGTGCCGCGCTTGCAGGCGGACGATATGGAGGTCCGGTTCGAAGAGGTGCGCGATGCGCACAACTGGGAGAACTGGCGTGACCGCTTAAGAAGCGCGCTGTCGTGGCTGTTCCCCGGTCCCAATTGGGTGGTATACGACTAAATCAATGAGGACTGTTCGTGGTTGAATACACGCGGCGCATCGGCTTGTCGCTCGGTGCCGATATCTGCTGGCCCATCTGTTACGAGGCACTCCTGCGCGACCTCGATCTGACCATTCGCGATGGCAATGACCTTATTCGCTTTGAAGTGGATCGCGTGTCGATCGAGCCGTTCAGCCTCAGCCAGCCCGTGCGCTACGACGTGGTCATCGACCGACTGACCCACTGGTATCACGTTTCTCGTGAGTGGATTAAAAAGTCGATCGTGCACGACGATCTGTATGTCTTTAATAATCCGTTCTCGCTCACGTCGATGGAAAAGCACACCAGCTATGCCGCGATGATGCGCCTTGGGTTTCCGGTGCCGGAAACGTGGATGCTGCCCCCCAAGTCCTACGCGGAGTCAGATGATCTCGAACCGACGTTGCGCCAGTACGCGAAGCTCTTCGACTTGAAGGCGATCGGCGAGCGCATCGGTTTCCCCATGTTCATGAAGCCCTACGATGGCGGTGCCTGGGTCGGGGTAACCCAACTCAAGGACGCCGAAGCGCTGAGCGCGGCCTACGAAGAAAGTGGTACTCGAGTGATGCACTTGCAAAAGGCGGCCAGCCCGCACGATCTGTTTGTGCGCTGCGTGGGGCTGGGACCGCAGACGCGCCACGTCAATTACGACCCGGGCGCT
This sequence comes from Pseudomonadota bacterium, assembly GCA_039026595.1. Lineage (GTDB taxonomy): Bacteria > Pseudomonadota > Gammaproteobacteria > Steroidobacterales > JBCCMA01 > JBCCMA01. The sequence continues at coordinate 822 of JBCCMA010000039.1, read as the reverse complement.
CCTTTGCACGATCGTTATCGCATGGAAACTGATTTCATCGATGCGGCTGACCGGCAACGTCTGTCGGACATGACGTTGGTCATCAACGCGTTCTTTGGCTGGGACTTCAATTCCTGCGAGGCGCTGCGCGTACACGGTATGTGGCACCCGATCGACTTTGCCAACGCCTGCCCGGATTCGCAGGTCACCTCGCTGCACTATCATTTCCCGTGGTTGATCAAGGCCAACCTGCGCTGGTCAATCTACTGCGCGGCGACGCGGCGCCGCATGCGCACCGATTTCAACTGGCGTGACTATTTCGATATTGCGGCCGAGGACCGGCCCTTTGATGAAAAACTCGCCGCGTACGTGGAGATCGCGCGCGAGCGAATGAGTGTCGATGACTTCGAGTCGTTCTGCGATACCCATCTGTCCGATCTGGACGAGCGTGCCAACGCGTTCTTTGGCACCGAAACGGTGCGCGATGCGATCGGGCAACTGAGCGAGCGCAGAGAACTTCCAAATCATCCCTACGACCAAAGGTTAGGAGCTGAGGGGTTGCCTGCTGCTGGTGCAAAAAACCGGCCAGCATACGAGAGTCTAATCCGCCAGAAAGCATAAGACCCTGCTGATCAGCCGCCGGGGCATGGCGTGCGATCGCCCTGTCAACTGCTACTGTTAGCGCCTCAAGCTGTTCTTCAAGAGTTAGATTTTGATAGCCTGCAGCCTCAATATCAGTTTTATTGCAAGGAATCCTGTACTGCTGCCGGGTTGTCACCTGTAAATCAGGCAGAACTGTAAGCCAGTCTCCAGCGCCTAAACGGGTCACCCCCTGCCAAAGGC
>JBCCMA010000038.1:0-23591 GCA_039026595.1 Pseudomonadota bacterium | reverse complement strand
CGACGCACGCATCACCACCATTTACGAAGGCACCACGGGCATTCAGGGCCAGGATCTGGCCGGCCGCAAGATCATTCGCGACGAGGGCCGCGTTCGGCGAGCGTATCGGCGGCGCGACGCATGTCGGCCGACAGCGCGCGCGCGGCGCGGCCCTCGTCGCGAATGATCTTGCGGCCGGCCAGATCCTGGCCCTGAATGCCCGTGGTGCCTTCGTAAATGGTGGTGATGCGTGCGTCGCGATAATACTGCGCAGCGCCCGTCTCTTCGACAAAGCCCATCCCGCCATGCACCTGCACGCCGAGGCCGGTGACTTCCTGAACCTGTTCGGTGCTCCAGGCTTTTACGATGGGCACCAGCAGATCAACACGCGCCTGCAGATCGGCGCGGACGGCGTCATCACCGCTCGCCGCGACCTGATCCATGGTGATCGCAGTGGTGTAGCTCAGCGCGCGCATCGCCTCGGTCTGCGATTTCATCAGCATGAGCATGCGTCGCACGTCGGGATGTTCGACGATGGCGACCTTGCCTTTGCCGGGCAACGCACCCTGCACCCGGTCCTTGGCGTAGGCGAGTGCCCGCTGGTAGGCCATCTCGGCCAGGCCAACGCCCTCAAGACCCACTTTGAGTCGGGCGTTATTCATCATGGTGAACATGCACGCCAGACCCTTGTTGGCTTCGCCGACGAGATAGCCGATGGCGCCGTCGCCGTTTTCACCGAATCCAATAACGCACGTGGGGCTGCCGTGAATGCCGAGTTTCTCTTCGATCGACATGGGCCGCATGTCGTTGCGCTCCCCGAGCGACCCGTCGTCATTGACCAGGAACTTGGGAACCAGGAACAGCGAAATACCGCGCACGCCTTCGGGGGCATCCGGCAGGCGCGCGAGCACCATGTGAATGACGTTGTCCGCCATCTGATGGTCGCCCCACGTAATGTAGATTTTGGTGCCAAACAGGCGGTAGTGATCGCCCTCTGGCTCCGCGCGGGTTCGAAGCGCCGCCAGATCCGAGCCGGCCTGCGGCTCGGTCAGATCCATGGTCCCCGACCATTCGCCGCTGGCCATTTTCGGCAGATAAATTTTCTGCAGGGTCTCCGAACCGTGGGCCTCGAGCGCCTCGACACCAGCCTGCGTGAGCATGGGACAAAGGGCGAACGACATGTTTGCGCTGTTCCACATCTCGTCCACGGCAAACGACAGTACGGACGGCAAGCCTTGCCCGCCAAACTCCGGCTCGCCGGTAAGGCTGTTCCAGCCACCCTCGACATATTGTTTGTATGCCTCCGCAAACCCCTGCGGTGCGTGGACGTCGGGTCCCTCAATGCGGGCACCATCGCGGTCGGCAGGCCAGTTCAAAGGCGCCAGTACCTCGGACGCAAGGCGACCGGCTTCGTCCAGGACGCTGTGGACCAGATCCTGGTCGGCGTCGGCAAAACGCGGATGTTGGTTGATCGAGGACAGGTCAGCGACGTGGTCGATGACGAACTTCATGTCTTTGAGCGGAGCGGTGTACATGAATACGGGACCGTCTTGGTTGTGGTGCGGGGCACCAATTCTACTCAATTGCCCCGACCGCCGTCGACCAAGCCGCTCAAATTGCAGCGCGTTGCGCGGCTGAGAACATTGGTACGAATCGTGTTGGTGGTAGTGCCAAGCAAAGCATATTCCTGCTAAGCTCCGCCGAGCGCGGATAGTCCGTGTTCATGTTCCCAAACAACAAGTTACTCTCGATTATGCGCAAGATTTGGCACGCTCCCGCGGGCGTTATGTTCTGTGTCCTTCTCGGGCTCGCGACGCCGTCACTGGCTCAACAATCCGGATCGGCCGATGTGTCGATCGAATCTGACATTGCACGCGCCCAAACACTCTACGAGGGCGGCCGCATCGACCAGGCGATGTCTCTGGTGGACCGGGTGCTCGAGCGCGCCGGTGGCAATGCCGAAGCGCGTTTTCTGAAAGCGCTGATTCTGGCGGGGACGGAGCGTCGCGAAGAAGCCATCGACATGTTCGTCGGGCTGACCACCGATTACCCTGAGTTGCCGGAGCCGTGGAACAACCTCGCTGTGTTGTTCGCGGAGAACGGCGAGTTCGACAAAGCCCGTCAGGCTTTGCTCGCGGCCATTCAGACCCACCCGAGTTACTCCACCGCGCATGAGAATCTGGGGGATCTGTACGCACGGATGGCCAGCATGGCCTACGACCGCGCCCTGGAGCAGGATCGCGCCAATCAGTCCGCACGCCTCAAGCTGTCGGCCGTCAACGGTTTATTTACCGTGCCGACGCAAGCCGCCGCGGCGCCCGCGCCGACGCGCGTGGCGACGACCTCACCAACCAGTCGGCCAGCTCCGACACCCGCGCGCGTACCGCCGTCCTCAGAGCCCGAGATATTGGCACCGGTAACAACCACCGCAGCCGTTCGTCCTACTCCGGCTGTCCCGCGCCCAGGTCCGGGCACCGTGGCGGCGACGCCCGTCGTTAATGAGAACGATATCGAGAACGCGATTCTTGCCTGGGGCAAGGCGTGGAGTGCGCAGGACGTGGACAACTATCTGGGCAGCTACGCCCCGAATTTTCGCCCGGCCAACGGCGCGTCCCGCGCGTCCTGGAGCCGGTATCGCCGCGATCGACTAACGGCGCCGTCCTTCATCCAGGTGGATATCTCCGATATGTCGATTGAGGTGCAGTCCGGCGTGCGGGCCAAAGCGGTCTTTACGCAGCGTTACCGTTCAGATAACTACGAGGATCAGGTGCGCAAGACGCTCGATATGGTGCTCGTGAACGGGCGCTGGCGCATCGCGACCGAGACCTCGGAGTAGCGGCCCGGTCGGTCGTCGCCCCGGTATGCTCTGTGCGTTTACCACATCACTGACCGCGGCTTTGGGCGTCGCTTTGCCGCTCGTGCCGGCCAGCGTCGCCGCCTCCGGTGACGCGGTGGCCATGGTGACGGCGCCCACACGATCGCTGATCTCGCCGGCCGGCAGCAATCTGCCGGAGGACCTGTTGCTTGAGGTAATCGACAAGTTCCGTGCAGGGCAGACGCATCAGGCGCTCTATCTGGTTGACTCCTTGATCAAGGAACAGCCGACGTATCGGCTGGCCCATCTGTTACGTGGCGATATTTTGTCGGCGCAGGCCGGGCTGCCCACCGTCGTGGATGCGTCCGCAAAAGATACGAACTTCAACCATTTGCTGGCCGAAGCGCGACAGCGTTGGCAAGGCCACGCCTTCGCGCCGGGTGATCGGTTGCCGGCGCCGCTTCTGAAGACCGGCACAACGCACCCGACCATCGTCGTGGTGGATTTGTCGTTGTCGCGTTTGTTCCTGTTCGATAACCGCGGCCCGAGGCCCCGCCTGATCGATGACTACTATGTATCGTCCGGCAAGAACGGTTTTGGCAAGGAGCGCAAAGGCGATAAGAAAACGCCGCTTGGTGTCTACTTCGTGACGCAGAGACTGCCCGGCGAGGCGCTGCCGGATCGCTACGGTCCCGTGGCATTCCCCGTGGATTATCCGAACGACTGGGACCGGCGTCTTGGACGCACCGGCAGTGGAATCTGGGTACACGGGGTCGCCAGTGCCAACTACAGCCGGCCGCCGGCAGACAGCGACGGCTGTGTTGCGTTGGTCAATTCCGAGTTAAGCGTGATCGCACCGTTGATCAAACCTGGCGTGACGCCGGTTCTGATTGGCCACGATATCGCGTGGCTGACGCCGGCCGAGTCGGATGCTCAGGCTACAAACATGTCGCAGGCGCTGGAACGCTGGCGCCGGGACTGGGAAAGCGGTGATACCGACGAGTACCTGTCGCACTACGCGTACGACTTCGTCGGGCGCGGCATGGACAAGGCCGCATGGTCGGCCTACAAGCGCCGGGTCGCGCTTGGCAAACAGTTTGTGCGCGTTGCTCTGAACGATGTCAGCGTCTACGGCCACCCGAACGAAAAAGGATTGGTGGTGGTGACGTTCGAGCAACGCTACCGCAGCAATAATTTCAACGCCACGTCGCGCAAGCGCCAGTACTGGCGTGTCAACGAGACCGGTCGGTGGCAGATCGTCTCGGAAAGCGCGGCAGGCGCCGGGTAGCGCCCGCCGCAAACGCCCTACAGTGCGATCGCCTCTTTTGCGATCAGATAGTTCACTACATCGCGCAGCTTCTGCGTGTTGCCAACCATCGCGCCGCTCGTCACGTATTTTCCGTTGATCACCAGCGTCGGGACGCTACCGATCTGATAGGCGGTGTTGAGGTCCATCGCATCGCGCACTTTTGAATCCACTTCAAAGGACTTCATTGCGTTCTTGAACTTGGTTCGGTCGATACCCTGCTTGGCGACAAAGTCGAGCAGTTTGTCTTCCGTTGGCATCAGGTTGCGACGGGTATGAATTTCCTGGAAGAACGGTGTGTGCAGCTCTTCCCAGACACCCATCGACTTCGCGGCGTAAAACGCCTGCGCGTGCAGCTTGGCCACGTTGTTGAAGATGGCGGGCAAACGCACAAAGTTCATTTCTTCCGGCTGGTTGCGCAGCACAGATTCGATGAACGGCTCGAAGCTGAAGCAGTGCGGGCACTGGTACATGAACACCTCCGTCAGCTCCACCTTGCCGGCGGGGCTGCTGGTGCGCTTGGATGGCTTCAGAACCACGTAGTCCTTACCGGCTTTGAAATTCTTGTCACCTTCGGCGACCAGACCCGCGTCTGCGGCTGAACCGCGTGGGCGGATCGGCGTGTTCGGCTCATCCAGACGCGCCAGTCTGTCGTTGCTGCGCGCACGGTCCTTGGCTGCGTCAATGTCCGGTTTTGCGGCGGTGGCTGTCGCTTCTGCCGGCGCTTTCTTGGCGGCGCTCGTTACATCGCTGGCATCGGCGGGGCTGCAGGCGGTGAGCCCTGCGAAACCCAATCCGGCGACGGCCGTCAGCACTACGTTCATTCGATTCATTATTTTCGCTCCCGAGGCGTTTTGTCCTGCGAAAACACCGCGCGCAGCAGGCTGCCACGCGCGGCGTACAGATCCAGACTATTAGGCGCTTCGGGCGGCGATTGGTTCGCCGCCGGGCACCGAAGGGCCTAGTTTAGGCCCTGAATGAACCCAGCGACAGCGGCCATGTCCTCAGGCGACAGCATTTGGGCGGTCTGCTGCATCATCGCGGTCTTGGTGTCGGACTGACCCGCCCGCGTGCCGTCTGCGTACTCCCGGAGCTGCTTCACGACATAACCGCTGCGCTGTCCAGAGAGCATGGGCATGCCGCCAGGGGCGTTGCCGCGACCCGTCGGCCCGTGGCAGGCCACACAGGCTGGAATCCCTTTCGACGGGTCCCCGACATAATAAAGTGCACGACCTCGATCAGCGATGGCCGGGTCCACTTCGTTGGTCTTGGTTTCCTGGCTTGAGTAAAACGCGGCGAGATTGGCCATATCGGTGGGCGTCAGACCCATCGACATGGGCGACATAAGCGCGTTCTGGCGCCGGCCCTGCTGAAAATTATTCAGCTGGTTGATGATGTAGTCCTGATGCTGCCCTGCCAGAGTTGGCCATTCGGGGTTCAGGCTATTGCCATCGATGCCATGGCACCCTGCGCAAACAACGGCCCGCGCTTCGCCGGCCTTGGCGTCTCCGCCGGTCGCTGCCTTGGGCTCCGCTTTCGCGTCACTGTCCGCGCTGGCATCGGTGTCAGCTTGAGCTGACGCCAGACACAGCGCCACGAACATGGTGCCGATCACACTGAAGATCGGCGAAATAAGTCTGGAACGCATAATCTGTGGGGGTCCTGATCGCACGTTGAATCGGGTTTGCGGGCCGCGATGAACGGTGAGGGCGCGGCAGCCGCGTATACTACTACACCATCTATCTTCGACGCAGTTGGCCCAATGGTTTCGCTACGCAGCGCACATTTTATGACTAGTGCGAACGATCTCTCGGGTTGTCCGCCCGATGCGGGTGTTGAGGTGGCCTTTTCTGGGCGCTCAAATGCCGGAAAATCTAGCGCGCTCAATAAGATAGTGGATCAGCGTGGGTTGGCGCGGACCAGCAAGACGCCGGGCCGAACGCAGTTGATCAATTTTTTCGCCGTCACCGAATCGCAGCGGCTCGTGGATTTGCCGGGCTACGGCTTCGCCAAGGTGCCGCCCAGGATAAAGGCGCATTGGCAGCGGTTGCTGGCCGAGTATTTTGAGCAACGTCAGTCACTTGCGGGCCTCGTGGTCATCATGGACGTACGCAGGCCGCTGATGCCGTTTGACGTGCAGATGTTGCAATACGGAGGCGCTGCCGGCCTTCCCATGCATGCCGTTTTGACCAAAGCGGACAAACTCAGTCGCGGCGCGGCGCAGGGCGCGCTGCAGAAGGTGCGCTCGCAGCTCGATGATCGGATTTCCGCCCAAGTGTTCTCGGCGTTGAAGGGTACCGGGCTGGACGAGCTTCGGGCCACCGTGACGGCCTGGCTGACACCGGTGGCGCCAGAGCAAGCCTCTGAATCGGACGCTGGATAATGAAAACCCCGGCGCGGGGGAACCGCGCCGGGGCCAGGGGAATGCCCGGCATGGGGGTGCCGAGCGCAGCCCGCTTGGGAGGGTGAGCGGGCGACGGTCGTCCTGACCGCTTGCTCAATTTAAGACCGGGCCGAATGGCGAAAAGTTTCCGCTCCGACAAATAATTTTGTGCGATACAAAAAGACCCCGGCGCCGATTAGGGGAAGCGCCGGGGTCAAGGGTTGGGTCGACAGAGGCGACCCGCCATATTCCGCCAGGGAGGACAGCGGAACGAGCTCTCATCCGGGGGAAAACTCAAAATATAAGAACGGACGAGCGCCCGAAAAGTTTCACGGACGCGAAAAAAAGTGGCTAATGCGCCTCGTCCCAATTGCTGCCGACGCCCGCATCGACTTTGAGCGGCACCGCCAGCTCGGCCGCCTCGCACATCCGATCCACCACGCCTGACCGGACCTCGTCCAGCGCATCCTCGTCCACCTCCAGCACCAGTTCGTCGTGCACCTGCATGATCAGGGTCGCTGGAACGGCCTCGTCGATCAGCCAGCGATGCACGCTGATCATGGCCTGTTTGATGATGTCCGCCGCCGTGCCCTGCATCGGCGCGTTGATCGCGCTGCGCTCGGCGTACTGCCTGCGCGCCCCGTTGCGAGAGTTGATCTCCGGCAGATACAGGCGTCGGCCGAAGACCGTCTCCACGTAGCCGGTATCGTGCGCGGCAGCTCTTGTTTCGTCCATGTATCGAAGCACGCCGGGATAGCGCTCAAAGTAAAGATCGATGTAGGCCTGCGCTTCGTGGCGCGACACGCTGAGTTGCTTGGCCAGACCGTGGGCCGACATGCCGTAAATCAGTCCGAAGTTGATCGCTTTGGCCGAACGACGCTGGTCGTGACTCACCTCATCGACCGAAACGCTGAATACCTCAGCCGCGGTGGCCTGATGAATGTCACGATCCTCGGCGAATGCGGTGGTGAGGCTGGTGTCCGCCGACAGGTGCGCCATGATGCGCAGCTCGATCTGCGAATAGTCCGCCGCCAGAATCCGGCGTCCCTCCGGCGCGACAAACGCCTGCCGTACGCGGCGCCCCTCCGCCGATCGGATCGGGATGTTCTGCAGGTTTGGCCCCTGGCTCGACAGGCGACCCGTTGCCGCCACCGCCTGGTGATAGGACGTATGAACGCGGCCGGTGCGCGGGTTCACCTCGTCCGGCAACTTGTCGGTGTACGTCGATTTGAGTTTGCTCAGACTGCGGTAGTCCAGAATGAGCTGTGGCAAGTCGTAGTCGAGCGCAAGCTCCTGCAATACGTCCTCGGCCGTCGAGGGTTGGCCCTTGGGTGTCTTGCGCAACACCGGCAGCCCCTGTTCATCGAACAGGATTTCCTGGAGCTGTTTCGGCGATCCCAGATTGAACTCCCGTCCGGCGGCTTTATAGGCGTCATCGCGCAGTGCAGCCATGCGCTCGGTCAGTTCGGCGCTTTGCGTGGCCAGCATGTCCGTATCGATCAGGACGCCCCCGTACTCCATAGCCTGAAGGACCTCGATCAGGGGCTGCTCGAGGGTGTTGTAGATGAACACGAGGTCCTCTTCGGCCTTGAGTTGCGGCCAAAGCGCATGGTGCAACGCGAGGGTGACATCGGCGTCTTCAGCCGCGTAGGGGCCGGCTTGTACGATGTCGATGTCATCGAACCGTTTCTGTTTGGCGCCTTTGCCCGCGATGTCCTCGTAGTGAACCGTTTTGCGCCCCAGATAGCGGCTGGCCACCGAGTCCATATCGTGTCGAGTTGCTGTGCTGTTCAGCACGTAGGACTCCACCATGGTGTCGAACGCGATGCCCCGGAGCGCGATGCCGTGATTCATCAGCACGTGTGCATCGTATTTGAGGTGATGTCCGATCTTGGGTTTGTCCGCATCTTCCAGCAGTGGTTTTAGTGCCGTCAGTACGGTTTCGCGATCGAGTTGTTCCGGTGCGCCCTCGTAGCGGTGGGTCAGCGGTACGTACGCTGCGTGCCCGGTCTTGACAGCGAACGACACGCCGACAATTTCCGCTGCCATGTAGTCAAGGCTGGTTGTTTCGGTATCGAACGCAAAGGACTCGGCTTTCTTGAGTTCGTCGAGCCACGCGTCGAAATCGCTTTGCGCAAGAACAATGTCGTAGCGGGGCTCATCGTCTGACGCGTCCGGCGCGGCCACCTCGAACGTCTCGTCGTCGCCGTCGGGGAGCTGCCGCAGCAGCGTGTTGAACGCCAGCGACTGGTAGGCGCTGCGCAAAGCATCGATATTGGCCGGATTGCGTTTGAGCTCATCAAGCCCGACCGGCAGGTCAACATCACACTTGATGGTGGCCAGATCGCGGGACAGACGGAGTTGGTCGATATGCTCGCGCAGGCTGTCGCCCACCTTGCCCTTGATGTCCTCGGCGTGTTCGATCACACCCTCTGCAGTCTCGTAGTTGGCGAGCCATTTGGCCGCGGTCTTGGGGCCCACCTTCGGCACGCCCGGAATATTGTCCGAGGTGTCGCCGACCAGCCCGAGGTAGTCAATGATCTGGTTGGGGCGAACACCAAATTTCTTCTGCACCATCGCATCATCAAAAACCTCGCCACTCATCGTGTTGACCAGCGTGACGTGCGGACTGACCAGCTGCGCCATGTCCTTGTCGCCCGTCGAAATCAACATCGGTTGACCAGACTCGGACGCGTGGCGAGCGAGCGTGCCGATCACATCGTCGGCCTCAACGCCTTCGATCATGACCAGCGGCAGGCCGAGGTCGCCAATCAGGGTATGGATGGTCTTGACCTGCTCGCGAAGTTCCGGAGGCATCGAGGGACGGTTGGCTTTGTACTCGGCATATTGCTCATGTCGGAACGTCTTGCCGGGTGCATCAAAAATAACCGCCATGTGTGTGGGTGCCACGTCGGCGATCAGCTTGTTCAGCATATTGATCACACCGAGTGTGGCCCCGGTTGGGGTGCCGTCGCTAGCGGTGAGCGATGGCAGTGCGTGAAAGGCCCTGTAGAGATAGGAAGAGCCGTCCACGAGGACAACGGGCGGTGCGTTTGCGGTCATGGCGATGTCGATAGCTGGCGGGTTATTCAGGCTCGTCGTCAGGTGAGTCATCGTCCGGGCGCTCGGGGTCGTCGCCGACCGCGACGTTCGTCTCGTCGTCAGGCAGGTAGAGCGCGCCGGTCTGTCCGCAGCCGGTTAACACTTGCGCTGCGATCAGCAGCAGGGCGGGCAACACGATTTTCACGCGCCGAGTGTACGCCAGCCTGCCGACGTCGGGTACACTGCGCGCCCCTGCGCCGCGCTGACTGGAGCGACCTGTGAGCACTCTTGAAACGGTCGTTGTCGACACCCCCAAACCGCGCCGAAGCGTGATCTGGCTGCACGGGCTGGGCGCCGATGGCCATGATTTCGAGCCGATCGTGCCGCAGCTGGGACTGGGTCCCGACGCCGGTGTGCGCTTCGTCTTTCCGCACGCCCCCGTGCGCCCTGTAACGCTGAACGGCGGCATGCCAATGCGCGCGTGGTTCGATATTTTGAGTCTCGACCGCAATGACCGATTCGATCTTGACGGAATCAATGCGAGTGTGGGGCAGGTTGAGGCGTTGATCGCCGCCGAACTGGAAGACGGCCGGCGCGCCGAAGATATTGTTCTGGCTGGGTTTTCGCAGGGTGGTGTGATTGCTCTGTACGCCGCACTGCGCTACCCGGTCAAGCTCGCGGGCGTCATGGCGCTGTCAACGTATCTTCCGGGCCACGCGGCGCTTATCGACGGTGCCGCCGCGGCCAATCGCGGGCTGCCGGTGTTCCTCGCGCACGGGCAAATGGATCCTGTTCTGACGTTTGATCTTGGGGAACATGTGCGCGACGTTTTGACGGAGGCCGGCTATCCGCTGACCTGGCACGCTTACCCGATGGCGCATCAGGTTTGTATGGAAGAAATCGCCCACATCGGCGGCTGGCTGCGCACCGTACTCGGCGCACAGTAGGCGCTTTCACTGTCTTCGGTTTGTCCCGGCCAAGGTGGTCGAATGGGTGGCCGACGCGGCTAAACCAGATCGTCAGCCCAAATAGCTGCTGAGGTCGGGTGAAATGCCGTTCGGCGTAAACCCAAGGACCCGGCCGTAGAACGCGAGTTCCGCCGCGAGTGCGAAGCGGATGTTGTCGGATTGCCGAAATCCGTGGCCCTCGCCGGCAAAGGGCACGTAGGCCACCGTGACGCCTTTCTCGCGGAGCGCGCTGACCATGGTCTCCGCCTGGTTGGGCGGCACCACCCCATCTTCGAGCCCCTGGAAGAAAATGACCGGGCAAGCGAGGCGATCGACATGATGCAGTGGTGAGCGGGCGCGATAGTGGTCGCGGGCCGCAGGATATGGACCCACCATGCGGTCGAGATAGCGCGATTCAAACTTGTGGGTGTCTCGCGCGAGCAGCTCGAGATCGCCGATACCGTAATAACTCGCGCCGGCCGCGAACACATCGTCGAACGTGAGGGCGCACAGCACGGTGTAGCCGCCTGCGCTGCCCCCGCTGATCAGCGCGCGATCCGGGTCTGCGAGGCCGCGGGCGGCGAGCTCCTCGACGACATGTCGACAGTCCTCGACATCGCTGATTCCCCATCGATCCCAAAGGGCGCGGCGATAGCCGCGGCCGTAGCCCGTGCTGCCCCGGTAGTTCAGATCGAACACGGCGATGCCGCGTGAGGTCCAGTACTGGATTCGAGGATCAAAGACGTTGTCCGTTGCGCTGGTGGGCCCCCCGTGGCACTTGAGAAGCAGCGGCGGGCGCTCGTTGTCACCAAGTGCGTGCGTCGCGCTGGTCGGCGGGTAATAAAAGCCGTGGCACTCATGGGCGCGGCCGGCGCGGATGGTCAGCGCGACCGGTTCGGACAGGCTATCGTCGTCCACAGACAGCTCCGACGCGCGTTGATGTCGGGTCCATTTGGCCGCATTTTCACCATGTTCAACCACGGCGCTGGTGATGCAGTACGGCGTACGCGGCCCGCCGGCGATCAATACCGCGCGTCCGTCCGCGGCGTGCAGTTGCTCGCATGCGCTGAAGTCAAACGGGGCCACCGGCACGGTCTCGCCCGTGTTCACGTTGATGGTATGAAGTACCCACGTGCCGCCGGCGGTGCTAACCGCCGCAATGGTGTCTGCATCCAGAAAGCCGTAGGTGGACATGCCGAATACCCACTGCGGAAACGCGAACTCGCGCTGCGCGGGTGCAACGGGAACGAGCTCACCGCCGGCCGCATCGAGCCGATACAGGTTCCACCAGTCGCTGTGGTCGGACACAACATAGAGTGTGCCGTCCGGCGAAAACTGCGGCTGAAAATGCGATGCGCGGTCGTGGCCGACGCGTCGTATCCCCATGAGCTCGCCGTTGTCGGACAGGTCCGAATACCACAAGGTCGTCGCGTCCCATGGCATATCGGGATGCTGCCAGCTCAGCCATGCCAGCGCGCTGCCGTCAGGCGAAAGCGCTGGCGAGGAGTAGAAATCAGCCCCATTCGCAAGCGTCGTCAGTTCGCCCGTGTCCAGGTCGATCGCAACCAGCGTGGTGACGGGTTCATTTTTACCAGCATGATTTTCGCTGACGGCGAGCAGCCGGTGGTGCCGGGCGTCGAAGTTCAGATCAGCGAAGCGGCGCGTTGAGGAATCGGTGATCGCGCGCGGCGTTTTGCGGCCGTCCAGAGACACTGCGTAGACCCGCTGATCTTCGGCGTTGACGAAGAACGCTTCGTCTTTTCCGATCGTGTAGGCTCCGCCGCCGTACTCATGGGCGCGACTTCGTACGCTGAACGGCTTGGGCACCAGATCAATGCGTTCGCCCCCGTCTATCTCGCGCACCAGTACCACGCGACCGTGATCCTCCGGGCGGCCCTCCAGCCACAAGACGCTGGCACCATGGACGCGCGGTTCGGCAAGGCGGCGGCTCCCGGCCACAACCATGTCCGTGGTGATGGGCGAAGGCCATGAGCCGGCGGGTGCGTGTACTTTCGAGCTCATGTCCAAGCCTCATGCTGTGGGTTCGGGGTGTCGACCAGCCGCCAGAGAAAGCGGCGTGAGAACCGGCAGCGTCCGTCGGGGGCGAATGTCCATTCGGTGATCCACGCCATGCCGTCGCGGTCCACAAGGAGTACGGTGGAGCAGCGTGTGCCGTAATGCTCGCCCAGAATAAACGCGGCAGAGAGTCGTCTTTCAAGTGCCACGTCCATGCCGGTTTTGGGCAGGTCTTCGTCCGTCTGCACCCGCGCCTGATTCGTCAAAGTGGCCAAAAGGGTCTCTGCGATGTCGGTCGGCTCGGCGAGCGGATCATGCGGCAGATCGTGCAAGGCCGCTTTCAGCGCCCTCGCTTTGGGCCATGGGGCGTCAAACTGTCCGTTCGACAGTCCGTAGATGCCGGGCGCGAGCGCCGTGCGCGGTTCGCCGCGATTGGTCGCGAAGTGCAGGCCGGTGTGCGGTCCGCGCAGGCAGCCCGTCAGCAGGTTGAAGCCGGCGTACGCCTCGGGCGCGTCACGCGGGTCGGTGTGCCCAGTGAGGTAATTGATGACGAGCTCGCCGCGTGACGGTCTGGGGTCCGCGTGATCCGATTCAACGGGTTCACGGAAATTGGTCAGCGCTGCGAACAGACCGCTGCGCGAGATGCCCATCCAGGTACCACCGCCGACGCGGTCGCACCCGGCGAGCACAGGGACGCCGGGCCACCACGCCAGAGGGTCGGTTTGACGGGCATGGAATTCGTCGCGGTTGGCCGCCACGATCAGCGCGTAGCGGGGGTGTTTTTGCCATGACAATCCGATAAGGCACATGGTCAGCGATCGCCTTTTCGTTGATGTGTGTGATGCCCCTGACCGATCAGCGCCCTGAGACGACCAGGCTCGCCCTCGTCGAACCATGACTCGATCAACCGGAACGCGATCGAGATCGACGCGGATAACGCCATCGCACGGTTACTGAGCTGCTGCACGATATCGTCGCGCGAAAACCAGCGAACGTCTTCCAGCTCGTCGTCGCGCGGCTGCATATCGCGGCTCAGCGCCGTGGCGTGGAAACCGAGCATCAGAGACGCTGGAAACGGCCACGGCTGGGAAGAGTGGTAATGAACATCGCCCACCGTCACGCCGGTCTCCTCGGCAACTTCGCGGCGTACCGCGTTCTCAAGGCTCTCGCCCGGCTCAACGAAGCCCGCGATGGTGGAGTACATGCCCGGTGGCCACTTCGCCTGCCGGCCAAGCAGGGCGTGATCGCCGTGCGAGGTCAGCACGATGACGGCCGGATCGCTGCGCGGGAATTGTCGGTGCCCGCATTTTACGCAGGTCATGGCGTGTCCGGCCTGCGATGTCGCGTTAGCTCCACCGCAGGTTCCGCAGTAGCGGTGCCGCCGCTGCCAGAACACCATGGCCTGGGCATAGGCGGCGAGCGCTGCGGCCTCGCTGGCGGCGGTGGCGCCGATGCCGCGCAGTCCGAAATGCTCAAACGGCGCAAGACGCTCCGGAACGTCCTCATCCTGGCCGAAATCCAGCGCAAACGCGGGCAGGCCATTCCAGGTGCCCAGCAGAATCACGCGGGTGTCGAGGTCGCTGCCGGCGTCCGAGGGCGCGAGCAAAACCAGCTCGCCCTGCGCGTTGGCCGCCACCTTGTGCCGCCAGACCGGAAGGATGACGGCGCGGTCGGTGGCCAGCACGGACTGACGCCAGCTCTCATCGTCGCGTTTTAACGACAAGCGGTCGAACGAGCGGGACACGAAACGATTGCGCATGGAGGCGTCCATAGGGGCGCAAGGGTACTCTTTTGGTGCAGCGTCGGACAGATACGTTGCGCATCGCAATCTGGCTCAATTCGATTAACATTGCGCCATGGCGACCGATGCTCTGGTCCTTGAGGGCCTTCAGAAAACCTACCCCGGCGGTGTCCGGGCACTTCGCGGAATCGACCTGAACGTCGCCAGCGGTGATTTTTTTGCGCTGCTTGGTCCAAACGGTGCGGGCAAGACCACGACCATCGGCATTGTCTCGTCATTAGTGACGAAGACGGCGGGCCGGGTGTCTGTGTTCGGGCATGACATGGATACGCAGCTTGAGGCCGCCAAGACCTGCCTCGGCCTCGTGCCGCAGGAAGTCAATTTCAATCAGTTTGAGAAGGTCAGCACGATTGTGCTCAACCAGGCTGGGTACTACGGCATCCGCCCCGACCTGGCTCGCGAGCGTGCGGAGAAATATCTCAAGGAACTCAAGCTCTGGGATAAACGGGATGAATTGTCCCGCAACCTGTCCGGTGGGATGAAGCGACGGCTGATGATTGCGCGGGCGCTTGTACATGAGCCACGTCTTCTGATCCTCGATGAACCGACGGCCGGTGTGGATATCGAAATTCGTCGGTCGATGTGGCGCTTTTTGACCGAGCTCAATGAAAAAGGCACGACCATCATTTTGACCACGCATTACCTGGAAGAGGCCGAGTCGTTGTGTCGTAACGTGGCCATTATCGATCACGGTGTGATTACGGAAAACGATCGCATGAGCCGCGTGCTGCAGAAACTGAAAATGCAGACCTACGTGCTCAATCTGGATGGTGTGCCGGATGCACTGCCAACGCTGGACGGGTTCAAGGTGGGGCGGGCCAGTGCGGAGGATGCGATCGAGGTGGAAGTGGCTGACGGGCGTTCGCTCAACGATCTGTTTGCAGCGGTCGGCGAGACGGGATTAACCGTGACCAGCATGCGCACCAAGTCAAACCGGCTCGAAGAATTGTTCATCCGCCTGACCGAACGTGCGGAGGCGTCCTGATGTCACAGGCTCGCGTGAACTGGGTGGGCTTTTGCACAATTGTGCGTCGCGAGTTGAAGCGCATCACGCGCATCTGGGTGCAAACGCTGGTGCCGCCCGCGATCACGATGACCCTCTACTTCGTGATCTTTGGCAATCTGATCGGCTCGCGTATTGGGGAAATGGGCGGGTTTTCCTATATGCAGTACATCGCGCCCGGGTTGATCATGATGTCCGTGATCAGTAACTCGTATGGGAACGTGGTGTCGTCGTTTTTTGGCGCCAAATTCGGCAAGCACGTCGAGGAAATGCTGGTGGCGCCGCTGCCTTCGTACGTCATTCTGGGCGGATACCTCGCCGGCGGCATGCTGCGCGGGTTGCTGGTGGGCGCGCTGGTCAGCGTGGTGGCCATGTTTTTTACCAAGCTGCACGTCCAGCACGTGTTCATTACGATCTCTGTGGTGATGCTCACGTCGGTCGTGTTTTCGATGGCCGGGTTCATCAACGCGGTGTTTGCGAAGAACTTTGAAGGCATTTCGATTATCCCGACGTTTGTACTGACGCCGCTCACGTATCTTGGCGGTGTGTTTTATTCCATCGACCTGCTGCCCGAATTCTGGCAAAACGTGTCTCGTCTGAATCCGATCCTCTACATGGTGAACGCGTTTCGCTACGGCTTCCTCGGCGAGTCCGATATTTCCATCGGTGTGGCGTACGCCGTGATCCTTGTGTTCATTGTTCTGCTTGGCTCGTACAGCCTGTATTTGCTGCACACCGGCCGCGAGCTGCGCAGCTAGGCCATGTGCGGTCGTTTCGCGTTCTACTCCCCAAGCGAGGCGATCTCCAAAGTCTTCGGGATAACGGACGTGCCACTGATTGAGCCACGCTATAACGTGGCGCCCACGCAGTCTGTGGCCGCGATCCGCCAGCTCCCCGATTCTGAGCCGAAGGTCCAGATGCTGCGCTGGGGGCTCATTCCGTCGTGGGCCAAGGACGCCAGCATCGGCAACAAGCTGATCAACGCACGCGGCGAGACTGTTCACAGTAAACCTTCTTTTCGCCACGCCTTTCGCAAGCAGCGCTGCCTGATCCTCGTCGACGGTTACTACGAGTGGCGGGCGGAGGAGGGCGGCAAACAGCCGTACTTAATAAAAATGAAAAGCGGAGCGCCGTTCGCACTGGCGGGCCTCTGGGAGGCGTGGGACGACGGCAAATCGGACGCGCTTTTGCACACATGCACAATCGTCACCACACAACCGCACCCGGCGTTGGCCGATCTGCACTCTCGCATGCCGGTGATTGTCCCTTTTGAACAACAGTCGGAGTGGATGGACCCGGCGGTCACCGATGCGGATACACTGCGCGCGCACATCAAGTCGTTCGACGGCGATGTGATGACATGGCACCGGGTGGCAAAGGCCGTTGGCAACGCCCGCAACGATGAAGACTGGCTGATCAACGAAGTGTGACCGTGAGGCGCCCCGCCGTATGACAAAACAGGAACTGCTTCAACGGGCGCGTGCTCTTTGGCCGGAGACAATCCCGCTGTCGAGTGCGCTGGTGGCCGATGGTGTTATCCACGCCATTCCTATCCTTAACTCGATCTACCAGCCGATCGAGGCGAGCATCGACCGCTCGGACAATTGGCTGGTGGTCAGCACCTGGTCATTCCAGCAGGCGCTGTATCAGGCGGCGTGCGATGCCGTGCTGAGCGGACAGACCGAGCTGGCCACATCCGACGTGGCACTCACGGCGTTTGACCAGAAGATGCACGACAACCTGTGCGATCAAACCTATGCAGACGAACAAGCCGCTTATCAGACGCTTGTGTGATCACGATTGCGATCAAGCTGGACGGTTGGATTGGTCATGGGCCCCTCCAGAAAAAAAGCTGATGCAGGGTGAGGGGATTGCGACGCCCGCGTCGCTTTATCCAGTGGACGGGCACAAAGCGCACTGACTCCGCGCAACGCCCGTCTACCCCCGGTCTTGGCCGGAGCTGGCGGCACGGATGCTTTGCCCTGAGCCCCTACGTCGCTGGTTCCGGCCAGTTTTAGCTAGTTCGCGAGACTCTTCTCACGAATGGCCTTGAATTCGGTGCCGTCGTACCACTCAATCATGCCCGGCATGTTGGCCACCTTGTCGGCAACGGCGTAAAACAGCGCGAGATCTTCCATTGTGCCGGTGAGATCCCAGTCCTCTGAATACTCGTCGCTCGGTTTGTGATAGCGCTTGGCAATGTAATCTGACACCAATGCCGATCCTGCGGCTCTGCCGCCCTCGCGCAGATCGTTGCCGCTTTTGGCGTAGAGCATCGGCACGCCGACTTTGGCCAGGTTGAAATGATCGGAACGATAAAACCCGCCGCGCTCCGGTGAGGGTTCCGGCACGATCACGCGCTCCTGCACCTCCGCCATTTCCCGCAGGATGTCCTCGAGTTCCGAGGCCCCGTAACCGACGACTGCGACATCTTTTGAGCGGCCTTGCACGCTCAGGGCGTCCATATTGACGCCGCCTATCGTGCGGGCCAGCGGGAACACCGGGTTCTCCCCATAGTGCTTGGAACCCAGGAGCCCGGATTCCTCCGCGGTGACAGCCAGGAACAGGATGGAGCGGGACGGTTTGGTTGGCGCATTCGTGAAGGCCTCAGCCAGAGCCAACAGGCCGGCCGTGCCGGTCGCGTTGTCGACGGCGCCGTTGTAGATCTGGTCACCCTCAAGGCTTGGGTCCTTGCCCAAATGGTCCCAGTGCCCGCTGAAGACAAAGTACTCGTCGGCCTGATCCGTCCCGGGAAGAACGGCCAGCACGTTCTTGCTGTCCGCCACCGAGATGTCGTTCGTCAATGAGGTGCTGGCCGTCAGCCCCATCGCTTTCGGCACAAACCCGCGCGTTGCTGCGGCCGTCTTTTCAGCCGCGTAATCCAGGCCCGCATTCGAAAAGAGTTGCCTGGCCTGTTCGACACTGATCCAGCTTTCGATCTTTACACGCCCGGCGTTCTTGTCGGCCGTGACCAGGTCGTGCTGTGGGCCGGTCCACGATCCCTGTACGACCGCCCACGGATAGGATGCTGGCCATGTTTCGTGAAGAATGATCGCCCCGGCGGCACCTTGCCGGGCCGCTTCCTCATATTTGTATGTCCAGCGGCCGTAGTAGGTCATCGCGTTGCCGCGGAACAGTTCCGGGTCCTGCGTGGCGAAGCCCGGATCGTTGACCATGATGACGGCGGTCTTGCCGTTCATGTCCACGCCGGCGTAATCGTTCCAGCCGTATTCCGGCGCCACGATGCCGTAACCCACGAACACCAGTTCGCTATTGGATAGCGAGACGGAGTCGGTGACGCGCTTGGTCCACGTGACAGCGTCCGGACCGATCTCCATGGTCTGGATGACCTCACCGTCCTGGCGAATCTGGATCGGTTTTGAGGTGGCGGTCATTGTGACCAGCGGCACGTCCTGAAAATAGCTGTCTCCATTTCCGGGGGCGAGTCCGAGCGACTCGAAGACCTTGGCAATGTAGGCCACGGTCTTTTCTTCGCCCGGTGACGATGGGGCACGGCCCTCGAACTCATCGGAGGCCAGGGTGCGGACATGTTCGCGGTAGCGCTGTTCGCTCAAGCGCTCGCCCGGGAAATGGTCCGTTGAGGACGGCGGTGCTGTCTTTGCCGCCAGTTCATCGGGCCCGTTGGTGTTGTCACAGCCGGAAAGCGTCAGGGCACCGACGGCCAAAATACTGAAAACAGGGACAAAACGCGTGATGGTCATGACGATCTCTCAAGAAGCTCCGTGCGCGAAGGATACACGCACTATCGATGATGTTTGAGGTGGCCCGAGCCGCTCGCTTTGCGAGATAATTAAGGTCCTTTCAGGAACGCACGCAGAGGCGGATGACATGCGCTTTCACTGGGCAGTGGTTTTCGTCGCTGGCGCCGCCGTTTTGGCGGCACCGAACGTGCGCGGTGAGGGTCTCAGTGTCACCGCCCGCCCGGTCTCCGAGGTCGCTGTGGTCGAGAGACAGCGCGCGCCGGGCGAGGTCGTGCCCGCCCACCGGACGGTACTGGCTTCCCAACTGGCGGCCCGCATCGCATCGGTTGAGGTCGACGTAGGAATGCGGGTCCGGCGGGGCGACACGCTGGTCACCCTCGAAAAACGCGATTTTGAACTGGCGCTCGCGCAGCGCGCGGCGAACATCAAATCGCTGCAGGCGCAGATCGATCAGGCCAGGGCGCAGTTAGCGCGGGCAGAATCATTGATCGCCAAGAACTTTACGTCGCGCGAGGACGTGCAGTCGCGCGCAACCGCGCTGGCGGTACTCGAGGGCCAAATCGCGGTCGAACGCGTCGCCCGGGATGTCGCAAAAGAAGACCTCGCCCGAACCCGAATTGTCGCTCCGTTTAATGGTGATGTGGTGGAACGCGCGGCGCAACTGGGCGGATTTGTGAATGTGGCCAGTCCGCTGGTCACGTTGAGCCAAAGTGACGCCCGCGAGGTCGACGTGCAGGCCCACCCGGGTGCCGTTGCCGGACTGGCCGCGCCAGGTTCCCAGCCCGTTTTCGCGGGCTATGACCGAGACTTTGCGCTGCGCGTGGCACGCGTGTCGCCAGTCATCGATGCGACAACACAGCTTCAGACCGTGCGCCTCAAGTTTGCCGGTGACGAAGCGCCCGTGGGGGCCACCGGTAGCGTGTCATGGCGCCGGGCGTCGAGCCTGATTCCCGCCCGCCTCGTGGAACAGCGTGGTGGCAAACTTGGGGTATTCACCGTAGATGGCAATGTGGCGCGCTTCGTTCCGCTGCCCGCGGCCTCGGAGGGCCGCGCCGCGGATCACCAGCTCGCACCGGACACGCTCATTATCGACAAGGGACGGACGCGCCTCGCCGACGGCGATGCCATCAGTGTGGTCAGCCCGTGAAACTGCTCCGTGCGCTGTTGACCAACCACCCGCTGGTCAACGTTCTGTTCACCGTGGTTCTGGTGATCGGCACGCTGTCCTACTTCCAGATGCCGCGCGAGCAGGATCCCGAGATCAGCTTCAACTGGGTGACCGTGCAGGTCACGCTGGCCGGCGCATCGGCGCAGGATATCGAAGAGCTAATCACATCTCCGCTGGAAGACGCGATTCGTCAGGTGCAGGACGTTAAATTTGTAACCAGCTCGTCGCGTGAAGGCCTGTCGTATCTGCTTGTGCGCTTCCGTGAATTGACCGAGCGCGATTTTGACAAGCGTCTGACGGACCTGCGGCGCGAAATCCAGACCAAGGCAAACGATGAACTGCCGGATGAGGCCGAAGACCCGATCGTAACGGAGCTGACCACGTCCAATGGCTTCCCGACAGCGCTGGTGGTTCTGACCGGTCAGGCCAACGATGAGCGACTGCGTCGCGAGGCGCGTCTGATACGCGATGACCTTGAGCGCATTAAAGGCGTCGACCGTGTCACCACCATCGGCATGGCGAAGCCGGAGATGCACGTCGATCTCGACATTGGGGCGTTGGCGTCCCACGGTCTGACGGCCGCCGATGTGTCCGATCAACTCGCTCGGGCCTTCCGCAATACGTTTGCGGGCACCGCGACGGTCGCCTCGTCGGAATGGCTGCTGCGCATCGCCGGCACCACGGATGATCCAGAGGTTCTGGCGGACTACTCGCTGGCGCCACCCGCTGACCCCGGGCGATTTGTGCGGCTTGGCGATGTTGCCCGCGTCTCGCGGGGCCGAGAGGAGGCATCGCAGCTGGTCACATCGGGTGGTCGCCCGGCCATTTCGATGTCGATCTCCAAGGTCGCGTATACCAACACGCTCGACATGGTCGAGGCGGTCAACGCCTACATTGCCGAGCGCAATGCGCTGATCGCGGAGCAGGGCTTTGAGCTGATACTGGCGGACGATCAGACGGTGCCCACGCGCCAGGCGTTGAGCGTCATGCAGCGCAATGCGCTGCTCGGCCTCGCACTTGTATTGCTGGTCTGTTGGGCGTTTCTGGGCTGGCGGATCTCCGCGATGGTGACCCTCGGCCTCGTGTTCTCGATCGCCGGCACCATGTGGCTACTGAGCGCAACGGGTAACACGCTCAACGTGACCGTGTTGCTTGGCATCGTCATTGTGCTGGGCATGCTGGTGGACGACGCCGTGGTGGTGGTCGAGGCGATCTACTACCGCCTCCAGCAAGGGCAGGACGCGTTGATCGCCAGTCTCGATGCGTTGAAAGAAGTGGCCAAGCCCGTCACCTCGGCGGTCTCGACGACGATTGCGGCCTTTCTGCCGCTGATGCTGTTGCCCGGGATCATCGGAGACTTCATGTTCGTGATTCCGTTTGTGGTCACTGTCGGACTACTGGTCAGTCTGATCGAAGCGTTCTGGGTATTGCCCGCGCACGTGATCGTGTTTGCATCGAAGGCGCCGCCCGTCAATGCAGGGGCAGGGCGGTCATGGCGCACTCGGGTCACCCAGTCCATTCGCCGCCGCTACACGCGGTCGTTAATTTTTGCGATGCGTCGGCCGGCGGTGTTTTTTGGTTTCGGCCTGCTTTTGCTGGCGGGCGCGATCGGTGCCGTGGCCGCCGGCGCGGTCAAGACCGATTTCTTTCGCTCGGATCCGCTGCGCATCTTCTACGTGAATGTCGACATGCCGCCGGACTCGCCGATCGAAGAGACGCTGGCCATGGCGCAGGCGGTGGAGAAGAGACTGTGGCCGCACTTGAACAAGGATGAGGTGCGGGCCGTCACGGTGCTGGCGGGCATCAAATTCACCGACACTGAGATGCTGATCGGCGATCAGTATGCGCAGGTCCAGGTGTCCCTGCGCCCGCGGCTGCGCAGACAGCGCAGCGTGGCCGCGATCGTGCAGGAAAGCCGGGACGATCTGGTGACCACGCCCGGCGATGCACTCGTGACGTTCCTTGAAATCACCGGCGGACCACCGACCGGAAGACCGATCAACGTGAAGGTCCGCAGTGATGATTTTTCAGAACTGCGGGCGGCGGCCGATGCGGTCGCGCAGATCGTCGAGGCGGTTCCCGGCACGCGGGATGTGGCTGACGACGAAGTGGCCGGTCGCGCCGAATTGGTCTACGACGTTGACGAGCGCGCGGTGCGCGACGCCGGGCTCGATCCGGGCGTCGTGGCGAGGCTGTTTCGACTGCATGTGGACGGCGAGATCATTGCGTTTATTCGCTCTGAGGGCGAGAAGCTCGAGCTGCGGGTGCGCGGGCCACGTCGCGCGCTTTCGGATGTCACGGCCGTTCTGGACGATCCGGTGCGCCTGCCCGACGGACGCTTCACCACGTTCCGGGCGCTTGGGGACTATCGGCTCGAACGGGGTCGGGGCACGATCGCACACTACAATTATCGACGTGCGATCTCGGTGAGCGCCGAGCTCGATGCAACGGTCATGGACATCAACGAAGCCAACGCCGTCATCAAGGAACGCTGGGCGGAGGTGCGCGGTCAGTTTCCCGGAGCCGATCTGGACTTCTCCGGCGCCCTCGACGATTTGCAGGAGTCACTCGACTCCATGTTGCCCCTGTTCCTGATGGGTCTTGGCTTGATCTATCTGATCCTCGCCACACAGTTCAAGAGCTACTGGCAGCCGATGTTGATTATCAGCACGGTGCCAATGGCGTTCATCGGTGTGGTCATGGGGTTGCTGATTACCGGCAACCCGCTGAGCATCTGGACGCTGTACGGGGTGGTCGCGCTCACCGGTATCGCGGTGAACGCGTCCATCGTTCTGATCGACGCGGCCAACGCGCGTCTGGCGACGGGCATGCGTCCTTTGCATGCCACGATCTACGCCGGGCGCCGCCGCGTTATTCCCGTGATGATGACCACGCTCACGACCATCGCCGGACTGTTTTCGCTGGCCGTGGGGCTGGGTGGGCGCTCGTTGCTGTGGGGTCCGGTGGCGTCGAGCATTGTCAGTGGGTTGATGTTTGCGTCGTTCCTGACGCTCTATGCGATTCCCATCCTGTATCGGTTCTTCATGCGCTGGTCGCCCCAGGGAAGGGCAATTGTAGCGGCGGCAAAAGCGCGACTCAGAGTGCGTACGGGAACGTGATTTGTCCGGAGAGGGAACTTCATCGTCCCGAGCTTCCAACGAGAGTAAGTTGGGGCTTTGTGGCTTTATAACGGCCAAAGTACATTTTTCAGAGCCCGTTGCGGTGGGTGTCGGCGTATTGCTCGGAACCGTCGCCTAGATGCCGGCGTGAAACGCCTGTGCGCCCACTGCGCGACTACCCGATGCGCTTGCGAATCCTGCTCAGTGCGACAGGCGTGATGCCAAGATACAACGCGATGTCTTTTTGCGTCACCATCTCCAGCAACTCGGGCGTGTTCGCGGTCAGAAGG
>JBCCMA010000037.1:0-23618 GCA_039026595.1 Pseudomonadota bacterium | reverse complement strand
CCGCGTCCGGAATATGCCAAGGTCCAGTGCGTTCACTGTGCCATCCGAGTTGAAATCCGCTGCGCTCGGCACCGTGGAGAAAAATACGGCGCGCAATATACCCAGATCAACGAAGTTCACAGTGCCGTCATTATCAAGGTCAGCATCACAGGCATTGCCGAAGCCGTCGCCATCGGCATCCTGCTGACCCGAGTTCGCCACCAACGTGCAATTGTCCTGAGTATCGGCCACACCGTCCCCGTCTGAGTCCGCGGGGTTCAGGCTCACCGAGACCTGTTCTATGACTGGTGTGATCGCTGTACTCAGCGACGACAAGGTCGCCGCCCACCTCACCGATTCGCGCGGCTCGTCAAACGTCACTACCCGACCTGGTTCGATAGACTGGAAGGTGGCATTGTCGACCGAAATGAAAAACTCGATCGACGAGTTCGGACCGACTGTGCTGTCAACGTCGATGGAAACCGACGTAACGGGATCGTCACCATCAATGAGATCAACCGACACCACGCGGTTTCCAAACACGGAAAACAGACCCGGACCGGGCGTTCCGTCGAAACCGCCGAGCGTGGTTCGGAAAATCAGATTGCTCGAGAAGAAATTCCCGGTCACCACGTTTGACGGACCGGTATCGTTTGCCAAAAAGGCGATATCACGCAACGGCAGTGTGTCTTCCGTCACCGGGACGCCCGCCGCAAATTCAGCACCGATCGCCTGGAGGACCCGGAAGTAAACCGGTTGACTGGCCGCCGCCGCCACCTCCAGCTCGACGCTGCTCACCGATCTGACAGACAGACGAGTCACCGACTCGCAGTTTGTTCCAAACGCCTCTGGCGAAGGAGTCGCACCAAATCCGGTCACATCCCCGGCTGCCTCGAACCACACACATGCGCCATCGGGTTTTGCCAACAGCACGTCGTCCTGTCCGTCGAAATTGAGATCGGCAACGGCGATATCCGATGTCCGGGACGCGAGCGCTCCAAGCGGTTCAGAGACACTGCTTCCCGAGAAACCAGTGGCCGTCCCCTCGTTCGCAAACCACACATCGTAATCTACATTGCCGAACACAAGATCCGGACGAGCGTCACCCGTTACATCCAGCGCCGCGACGCTCAGTGTTCGTTGCACATCCGTGCCGATTGGAATACCGATCGATTCCGCACTGAACGGCGTCTCGCCGCCGGCATTCAGGTAGAGCGTATTTGCCGTGTCATTAGCGAAAATCAAATCCGGGCGACCGTCATTGTTGACATCGACAATCTCAACGTCGTTGGACGCAGCTGATGAGGTACCGATCTCGATTCCCGATGTACGGCGGCGAAACGGCCCATCGCCCAGGTCATTTGGATACCAGCGATTCACACCGTTGTTGGCGACCACCACATCCGGGAAACCGTCGTCATTGAGATCGGCCACAGCGATCTCCCGGGTCTCGTCCGCATCGGACGTGATCGGGAATGCCGAGGTGTATTGACCAAGCTGATTGAGGTAGACACGGTTGACGCCGTTCTGCCCCTCTACAATGTCGACATCGCCATCGTCGTCGAGATCGGCCAGTGCGATCGCCGATGTGAATCCATCCGCTGCACCGAACGCACTGGGCGCGACGTCCGGATCAAACGGTGATCGTCCGTCGGTCCCGCTGTAGAGCTGAAAACGTGACGAATTACTGTCGCGTGCCGAAATATCTTCAATCCCGTCACCGTTCAAGTCGACAAATGAAATCTCAGCCAGGGATTCAGACACCAGCTCGATGAAATCGGTCGTGCCAAACGTGCCGCCTCCCAGATTGAGATATCCGCGGACCGGGATTGTGTTTCGACCAACCACATCGGGCAAACCGTCACGGTTCAGATCGATGACGCCCGCAAATGTGAACGAGCCAAAATCGGTGAATTCAACAACGTTGCTGAACACAGGCGTCCCACCCGTATTTCGCAGGACCGCCACACCGTCACTGAACCGGTTGGTACCCACAAGATCGATGTCACCATCAGCATCGATGTCGACCGCCGACTGCAGATTCCTATCGACAGTAATTGCCAGCGATGGAGGCTGCGCTGGCGTAAACGGTGCGGACGGACTGCCGGAGTTGAGATAGAGCAGATCGTCAGTGGAAAAACCGGACGTGGCGAGGTAGACGTCTGTCCAGCCGTCGCCGTTGTAGTCCGCTACGATGACGCGCCACGCGATGTTCGTCACTGACGTCAGCACCTGACGGTCGTCAGCGGAGAACGGTGAACTGCTGCCGTCATTCAAAAAGAAGGACACGCCGAATCCAGAAGATCGCATCAACAGGTCCACCAGACCGTCGTTGTTTAGATCGGTGAACGCCACGGATGACAGGGCCTCCGCGGGCGAGCCCACCTCTACGCGCGCCGCACCCAGCGGAAAATCCGGACCACCATCGTTAACGAGGAAATAACTGGCCAAGGCACCGCTGAACGTATCCGAGACGCCAACAAAAATATCGACATCACCATCATGGTCGAAGTCCACCAGACGCGGCTCTGTTTGACTCTCGAAGTTATCGGGAATCTGGGTTAACACGCCGTTCAGGTCACCATCTGGGCCGCTGCGCTCAAAAAAATCAGGACCGCGATCAAGCAGGAACACGTCGGGGAAGCCGTCTCCCGAAAAATCGCCGGTGACACCTCGATCGAAGGAGGCATCGTAGGTTGTTTTGGGTATCGAACTTGGTGTGAACGGCGAGCTGAAAGAGCCCGACGCGCCGGCCAGTTCGATCCGTCCAGCGCTCGTATTGATCCGCGCGGTCGTCACCGAACGGTCGATGTTATCCGCCGTGTCGAAGCTGTCTGGCACGACCCTCTGGGCATCAGCGCTCGCGTTGCCCGCCACAATGACCAGTAATCCGGACACCATGGCGCTGCTTAGCCTTCTTCGCTTGGAGCTTATTCGCATCGGGGTTCCCTTTTTAAAGCTGTTTTATTACTGCGCCGCTCTACCCTGCTGCGCTGCTTCGAGCATAACAAATTTCATCTGAAACTAATTTCAGAGTTTCAAAAATCCGTCGTGCGGCGACAAAGCCCGCGTTGGCGCGCCCGCATCAAGGACATGCCATTCCGGAATAGCGCTGACCGTCACAAGGACAGGCACTTAAACGTGGATCATGGACATTTTTCTCAAGTATCCCGGCTAATCGCCGCTATGCGCGAGGAAGAACGCAGGGAATTGATAAAATGAGCGCCGATACGCCGCATCCGGAATCCGGACCACCAACCCGCACACCCGAGCGGCTCAAACTGAGCACGCGCGACACCGTGGCCGTGCTGTGGCCCTACCTGAAGCGCCATTTCGGCGCGCAAGTGCAGAGCATCTGGTTCATCGTGGCCTACATGATCGCGTTCCAGGTACTGATCCTTCGGTTACCTATTGTCTACGCGGTCACGATTTCGCTGGGGCTGTTCACTGTCGCCCTGGGCTTGATGTTCTTCATGGAGGGCCTGCGGCTTGGTCTGATGCCCCTCGGCGAAATCATCGGCAGCGTCCTGCCTCGCGCCGCGGGGTTGCCGGTTATTCTCGTGTTCGCATTCCTGCTCGGCGTCGGCGCCACGTTTGCAGAACCCGCGATTGCCGTTTTGAAGGCGGCGGGGAGCGGGCTTGATCCCAACGATGCTCCGCTGCTCTACAGTTTGCTCAATCAATATGCCGGTCAACTGGTCGCGTCGGTCGGCGTTGGCGTCGGTCTTGCGGTCCTGCTCGGCGTGCTGCGCTTTTTCTATGCCTGGCCATTGAAATACCTTGCGGTGCCCGCGGTGGGTGCGTTGCTCGCCATTTCGGTGGTCTACAGCCAGGTGCCGGAACTGAACGATGTTCTGGGCCTCGCGTGGGACTGCGGAGCCGTGACCACCGGCCCGGTAACCGTGCCGCTCGTGCTCGCGCTTGGCATTGGCGTATGCCGCGTGGTGTCCAGCGGATCCGGGGGTGGCGGACACTCGGGATTCGGGATTGTGACGCTCGCGTCGCTGTTTCCGATTCTCGCCGTGCTTGGCCTTGCCGGCATCCACTATGTCCGAGGTGACTATGTAAACGTGGCTGCCGCCACGCCGGTCACCGAACAAACCGAAACCGCAGCAACCACCAAGCCCAAGCGCGCCAGCGATCCGGTGTCGGTTGACGACTACGCCGCATTCCTTGAGACCGGCCGCGTTCCGGCGGGCTTCAATCTGGTGGTCACCGGTGGTCACACCGAACTGGTGGACGGCCGGATTCTGGTCAGCGAGCCGACGCTGTATATCGAGCACCCCTACAAACGACCGTTCTCTGTGGTCGATGACAAGGGTTGGAACCACGACCTGTCAATGGCGCAGGAACTGCGCAAGGCCGCCATGGATGCTGTGCGCGCGATCATCCCGCTGTGCTTGTTCCTGTACGTCGTTCTGCGTCTGCTGGGTCAGAAACTGGGAGCGGACTCGGACGTGGGCGTAGGCATCCTCTTTTCCGTTTTCGGCATGGGGTTGTTCGGGCTCGGCATTGCGCTGGGTCTGACACCGCTCGGTTCGCAACTGGGCAGCAACGTGCCGCTTACCTTTGCCGAGATCGTACCGTGGGGCGGTGAGTTCAGTGAACAGGCCCTTCTCGGCGCCAGCGCGGGCAAGCTTCTGGCCGTCGTTTTCGCATTTTTCCTCGGCTATGGCGCTACCCTTGCCGAGCCCGCATTGAACGCGCTTGGCAGCACCGTCGAGCGCATCACCGCTGGCGCGTTCCGCAAGAAATTGCTGATGCAAAGCGTGGCGTTCGGTGTCGGCTGCGGCATCAGCGCGGGCGTTGTCAAGATGGCATTCGGAATACCGCTCATCAAATTGTTGGTACCGGCATACGCGCTTGTGCTTGTGCTCACCGTGCGCGCGCCCAATCACTTCGTGAATTTCAGTTGGGACAGTGCGGGCGTGACCACCGGGCCGATCACCGTGCCGCTGGTGCTCGCCATGGGGCTGGGTATCGGCGCCAACGTACCGGGTGTGAGTGACGGATTCGGCATCCTCGCTCTGGCGTCGGTCGGGCCGATCCTTACGGTGTTAATCGTGGGGCTGTATACGCAAAAACGCGAGCAGCAGGAAGAAGATGACGCGCGCGACGATTCAGCCGTTGCCGCTGCCAAGGAGGCCATGTCCTGATGTTTCGCAATGAGAAAAGCCACGCCGTGATCACCGCGGTGCTCCCGGACGCCTCGGCACGCCGCGTGCTGGGCGAAATTGAACAACACGATACGGCCACGGCGCTGACCTGGAACGCGCGCGGCACGCTTCTGCGCGAGCACTGGTTGTCACGCTTCATGCCGATGATCGAACCGGGCAAGACGATCCTGCAGATGATCGTCCCGGACGACGCCGCCGACGATGTCATGGACATCACGATCCGTACCGCGCGGTTGCACCAACAGGCCAACGGCGCGGTGTTCAGTCTTCCCAGTGTGCACAGTCACGTGGGCAGCGAATTCCACGCGTGGCCGGTGAAGGCCAATGACGACGCGCGCGCTCCGCGCAGCGTACATCTGCGTGATTCGCTGGATCTGATCTGCGCCATCGTTGGATCGGACTACAGCGAACGCGTCGCGCGAGCCGCTGTCGACGCCGGCGCCCACGGCCCGGTTGTGTATTTTTCGGACGGTCGCGGATTACGCGACCGCATTGGTTGGCTGCGGATCACCAAGGACCATCAACAGGAAGTGCAGATGGTGCTGGTTGATCGTGCAGAATCGGACAATGTATTCGATGCAATGGCCAGAGCAGGCAAGTTTCATCTGCCGGGGCGCGGACTCATGTACGCGATGCCGGTTGGGCACGGCATGGTGAATCTGCCCAGCCGTGTCAGCCGCTCCGCCGCGACGGCCGACATGCAGCAAATCGTCCGCGCGATCGACCATCTGGCCGGGCACGCCCAGTGGCGTGATCGCTCCCATGTCAATCCGGGCGCCGCACCCACATCCGTTGAGCCGTCGGTGGCGCATCGCGCCACCTCGGATCGCGTCGCGCTGACGGCGGTCGTCAAAGACGAGCACCTGCCGCGAATGACCGACCTGATTCTCGATGGCGGGGCCGGGGGCCTCAATCAGGTCAACGCGCGTTTTGTCGGCGCCGATGATCTGAGCCCGGAGTCAGCCGCACGTATCCATCACGAGTACGTCGTCCTGCGCTCAATCGTGGCGCGCGATGTGGCGGAGTACATCTGTCAGGTCGTGCACGACACGGCCGAGGACCTCGGCGTTCGGGATATGTGCCTGCTGGCACATCCGGTGGGACGCCTCGCCAAATACGTCCCGGGCGCCGTGGATTACCGCGCCGCAGCCGAACGCAAAAGCGCCTGAGGCGGCCCGTCGCGCCATTTTGGGGCACACGCGCCATCGACTTTCCGTGTGATTGACGTAAGGCCGAGCGTGGTTCGCTGGTGAAGTGACCACGACCGGCCTAAACTTCGGCTGCCGAACGCTCGGTAACTGAATATCAATCATAAGGAACCGCGATCTATGTTCGAGGGCCAATCCCTTCGTTGCTCCCGTCTGGACAACGACATCGTCGAACTGTGCTTTGACCGCCAGGGCGAATCCATTAATAAGTTCGATCGGCAGACACTCGGCGAACTGGCTGACGTGGCGCAACAGCTCGGCGCGGAGTCGGGACTTCGTGGCGTGGTCGTCACCAGCGCCAAATCCGGCTTCATCGTGGGCGCTGACATCATGGAGTTTGGCGCAACCTTTGCTCAGCCTGAAGATCAAATCGTGGAGTGGGTGAAGCAAGCCAACAGCATCTTCACCGCCATCGAAGATCTTCCCTGCCCCACGGTGACCGCGATCAACGGCATCGCGCTGGGCGGCGGCACCGAGATGGCGCTTTGCACCGACTACCGCGTGATTGCCGACGCTGCGCAGATGGGTCTACCGGAGGTCAAGCTTGGGCTTTACCCCGGATTTGGCGGCACGGTCCGCCTGCCGCGATTGATCGGAGCGGACAATGCGATTGAGTGGATTGCGGGCGGCAAGCCAAACAAGGCCGCTGACGCGTTCAAGGTCGGTGCCGCAGACGCAGTGGTGTCCGTCGACAAGTTGCTCGACGCGGCGGTTGAGATGATCGAGATGGCGCACGCCGGCACGCTAGACTGGAAGGCCCGACGCAGTCAGAAAACCTCGGCGCTTCGCCTGAACCACATCGAATCCATGATGGTGTTCGAGACGGCCAAGGGATTTATCGCCGGCAAAGCGGGCAAGCACTATCCGGCACCAGTGGCCGCCGTCAAGGACATGCAGAAAGCGGCGTCGATGGATCGTGATGGTGCGCTTGCGGTCGAGGCCAAAGGGTTTTCCAAGCTCGCCAAGACTCAGGTCGCCAGCTCGCTCATCGGCCTGTTCATTAACGACCAGCTCATCAAGAAAAACGCGAAGAAGGCACAGAAGATCGCGCGCCCGATCGAGCAGGCAGCCGTACTTGGCGCGGGCATCATGGGCGGCGGGATCGCCTATCAGAGTGCGAGCAAAGGCACGCCAATTATCATGAAGGACATCAAGGACGAGCAGCTCGACCTTGGGATGAGCGAGGCGAACAAGCTGCTGGGCAAACTCGTCAGCCGCGATAAGATCACCGCGCACAAGGCCGGTGAAATTCTGGCAGACATCCGGCCCACCCTGAACTACGGCGACTTTGGTCATGTCGACATCGTGGTTGAGGCGGTCGTCGAGAATCCGAACATCAAGAAGAGCGTTCTGGCCGAGGTGGAAAAAGCCGTTCGCCCCGGCACCGTTATCGCCACCAACACCTCGTCGATTTCGATCAACGATCTGGCCGGCGCGCTTGAAAAGCCCGAGAACTTCCTCGGCATGCATTTCTTTAACCCCGTGCATCGGATGCCGCTGGTCGAAGTCATTCGCGGTGAGAACACATCGGAAGAAGCGATTGCGACCACCGTCGCCTACGCCACGAAAATGGGCAAGAGCGCCATCGTGGTAAACGACTGCCCCGGCTTCCTCGTGAACCGGATTCTGTTCCCCTACTTCGGCGGCTTCATGGCGTTGATCCGCGACGGTGCGGATTTCGCCCGCGTAGACAAAGTTATGGAAGGGTTCGGTTGGCCGATGGGCCCGGCGTATCTCCAGGACGTGGTCGGCATGGACACCGCCCACCACGTTGGCGATGTGCTGGCCGAGGGCTACCCGGATCGCATGGGCAAGACCTTCGACAGCGCGCTCGATGCGATGTACAAGGGCGAGCGCTTCGGTCAGAAAACCGGCAGCGGCTTTTACACGTACACAACCGATCGCAAGGGCAAGCCCAAGAAAGAGCGTGACGATGCCGCGTATGAACTCGTGGCGTCTGTCCAGCCGGACGGACAAAAGGACTTCGACGACGAAGAGATTATCGATCGTCACATGCTGCCGATGATCATCGAAACGGCGCGATGCCTCGAGGACGGGATCGTCGCGACGCCGAACGAAGCGGACATGGGACTGATCCTCGGCATTGGCTTCCCGCCGCATCACGGCGGCGCGCTGAAATACGCCGATACGCTCGGTCTGGCGACGGTGGTGGAGAAATGTGCGAAATACGCGCATCTCGGCAAACTGTACGAACCCACGGAACGCATGCAGGCCATGGCGGCAGCTGGCGATACCTATTACAAGGCCTGAGCGGGCCACGCGGAGAATCATCATGACTGAAGTAGTAATCGTAGACGCCGTTCGTACGCCGATGGGTCGTTCCAAGGGTGGTGTGTTTCGCCATGTGCGCGCGGAAGATCTGTCCGCCGAGTTGATCAAGGCGCTGTTGGCGCGCAACGAAGCGGTCTCACCCGAGGACATCGAGGATGTGATCTGGGGCTGTGTGCAACAAACACTTGAACAAGGGTTGAACGTGGCCCGACAGATTTCGCTGCTGGCGGGTCTGCCGCATTCGGTGAGCGGCCAGACGGTCAATCGTCTGTGCGGCTCCTCGATGACGGCGATCCACAGTGCGGTGGGGGCCATCAAATCCGGCATCGGCGACATTTACCTGTGCGGTGGCGTGGAACATATGGGTCACGTCCCGATGACCCACGGCTACGACGGGCACCCGAAGCTGTCACTGAACGTGGCCAAGGCCTCGGCAATGATGGGACTGACCGCCGAAATGCTGGCGATGATGTTCAGCATTTCGCGCGATGCACAGGACACGTTTGCCGCGCAGTCGCATCAGCGCGCTGCCGAGGCGCACCAGAACGGTCACTTCAAAAACGAACTTGTGCCAGTGACCGGACACAACGCAGACGGCGTGCCCGTGCACGTCGACTTTGACGAGGTCGTGCGACCGGACACAACGGTCGATACATTGAGTGGCCTGCGCCCGGCCTTCAATCCACAGGGTTCGGTCACGGCTGGCAACAGTTCGGCGATCTCCGACGGTGCCTCCGCTGTGCTCATCATGGCCGCTGACCGCGCGAAAGAACTCGGTGTGACACCGATGGCGCGCATCGTGTCGATGGCGTCCGCAGGCTGCGACCCGTCCACCATGGGCCGCGGTCCGGTGCCGGCATCGCAGAAAGCGCTGAAGCGCGCTGGTCTCGACACCAAGGACATCGACTACTTCGAGCTGAACGAGGCGTTCGCGGCACAGTCGCTGGCCGTACTCACCGAAATGAACCTGCTGGATCGCCAGGACGTGATCAACGTTCGGGGCGGCGCCATCGCGCTGGGCCATCCGCTAGGGTGCTCCGGGTCGCGCATTACCGGCGCACTGGCGCACGTCCTGAACGATCAGGACGCCCAGTTTGGCCTTGCGACCATGTGCATTGGTATGGGTCAGGGCGTCGCCACAGTGATCGAACGGGTCCACTAAGCGCGCTGAAGGCGAATTATTGAGAACGATTCGCATTCGTGTCAGAATCCCGCCGCCGCCGCGCACCGAAGAGGTGTGCAGCCGCGGTGCGGTCTTGAAACATCGGTGATCGACGCCATCTCTGCGGGGCGGCCCGCTTGAGTTTGCGACCGTCCAGCCGATACCGAACGCATCACGGTCCACTTCCCCCAGTTCGTCATCCCCGGAGACACATTATGTTTAAACGCATTTTCGCGGCCGCCATCGTAACGGCCATGGCCAGCCCTGCCCTGGCCGACGACTGCGCCATCGAAATTGAAGTGGGCGACGCGCTCGCCTACAACACCACCGCCATCAGCACCAAAGCGTCTTGCGGCACCGTTACGGTCACGCTGAAACACACAGGTGCCATGGCCGCCAACATGATGGGCCACAACTTCGTGCTCACTAAACCAGGCGACTTTGATGCGGTCACCGGCGCAGCCATCACCGCGGGTCCAGACAAGAACTACGTCCCCGACAGTGACAAAGTTCTGGCGTCCACCAAACTGATCGGAGGCGGCGAGTCGACATCGGTCGAGGTCAACGTCGAGAAGCTCGGCGCCGGCGAGTACACGTTCTTTTGCTCGTTCCCAGGCCACTGGGCGATCATGAAAGGCACGTTCACGGTCAGCTGATCCCGCCTACAAATCCGGACCGGTCCGCCGGTCCTGTCGAGCGGCGTACCTTTCGGGGTACGCCGCTTTTTTATGCGCGTGGTAATCTCGCTCGACCCCGCAATCCGGATGACCGCTGTGCCCTCAGCCCACAAACTCAGTATTGGTACCCGATTCAAACCGGCACGGCTCGCGGAGCACTATGACGCCATCGTGATCGGATCGGGCATGGGCGGTCTGACCACGGCCGCACTTCTGAGCGATCTCGGCCAGAAAGTCTGCGTGTTGGAACAGCACTACACGGCGGGCGGCTACACGCATTCGTATGAACGCGAGGGATACGAATGGGATGTGGGCGTGCACTACATTGGCGACGTGGGGCGCCAGACACGCACACGCAAGATGTTCGATCACCTTTCGAGCGGTGAGCTTGAGTGGGCGCCGATGGCTGATGAATACGATCGGTTCTATATCGGCGAGAACACCTACAGCGCGGTCGCCGGCAAGCAGGCTTTCCGGGACAACCTCGTGGCGCAGTTCCCGGAGGAAGAAGCCGCGATCGACCAGTATATGGGCCTTCTGAAGCAGGCCAGCGGTGCAACGTACAACAACGTGATGGCGCGCGTCATGAAACCCTGGCAACGCCAGCTTGCCGCGCCTCTGATCAAGTGGCGCACGCCGGACCTTTTGTACCGCACAACCTACGACGTGCTGCGCGAGCTCACCGCCAACGAAGATCTGATTGCGACGCTCTGCGGCCAATGGGGTGATATGGGCGTGCCGCCCAAGCGCTCTGCATTCATGGTCCACGCCATGATTGCACGCCACTACCTGTACGGCGGCTACTACCCTGTCGGCGGGGCGTGGCGCATTGCCAAGACCATCATTCCGAAGATTCAGGCCGCAGGTGGGGAGGTGTTCACCTTCGCGCACGTCGAGAAGATAGTTGTCAGAGACGGACGCGTGGTTGGCGTCGACATGCGCAGCGGCCACCACATCGTCTGCGACAACGTGATTTCGTCGGCCGGGATCGCCAACACGTTCGAGCATCTGCTCGACGCCGAGGTTG
This sequence comes from Pseudomonadota bacterium, assembly GCA_039026595.1. GTDB lineage: Bacteria > Pseudomonadota > Gammaproteobacteria > Steroidobacterales > JBCCMA01 > JBCCMA01. The sequence continues at coordinate 12,096 of JBCCMA010000037.1, read as the reverse complement.
TTGAGAAAACCGGATACGCGGCGAAGCTCCCGAAGGTCAAACCCAGTTTTGCGCACCTCGGGCTGTACATCGGTGTGAAGCAAACCGCTGAAGAGCTGGGGCTGCCGAAAACCAATTTCTGGATCTATCCGCACAACGACTTTGACGGGGCGGTCGAGGCGTTCGAACAGGACCAGAACGCACCGTTCCCGGTCGTGTACATCTCGTTCCCCTCTGCCAAAGACCCGGATTACCTCAACCGTTTCCCCGGCACGGCGACCATCGAGGTGGTGGCACCTGCGCCCTACCGGTGGTTCCGCAAATGGGAGGACACCACCTGGGGCAAACGCGGCGAGGATTACGACGCATTCAAGCACCGGCTTGGCGAGAAGCTGATGGCGTACGTGTATGAGAAGCTGCCGCAGCTCAACAATCACGTTGATTACTACGAAGTGTCCACACCGCTGTCGACCAATTGGTTTTCTGCCTACCGGCAGGGCGAGCTGTACGGCCTTGACCACACACCGGAACGCCTCAAGCAGGACTGGCTGGGCCCGCATACGCGCATCAAAGGACTGTGGCTGACAGGTCAGGACACGCTGACCTGCGGTGTCACGGGCGCAATGATGTCCGGCATGATGACCGCCACCGCCATGACCGGCATGCGAAAAATAGGGCCATTGCTGAAGCAGATCTGGTCGTAGACAAGCGTCTTGCGACCACCCGCTATACTTACCGGGCCACGGATGGGACATCGGCCTTGCCGATGTCACGGATAGTGAAGCGGACGGGACCCACGCAGGACGCGCGGGACCGCCTTTAAAAAATCCGGCGGCCGCCGGCCCGCCATCTCAACAAGGGCAAAAAAATGAGCGATACCTGCGACCCCAAACTGGTTGGCTACGTGCTTCTCCAAGCTGCGGTGGACCCCAAATTCCGAAAGATGCTCGCACGGTCGCCGAAAGCGGCGCTGGATGCGATCGGCATCGACTCAAGCATGGCAAGCGACGCGCCCATGGAGGACAAACCACCGCATGAGCTCGCCGCATCGGCCGTGAAACTCCTCACCATGGGTGCGGATCGTGAGGACATCGACCCGGGCGAAAACCCGCAGGTCAGTTCCTTTTTCGCAACGGGCGGTGACTACGAGAAAATTGGCCAGTCGGTCGCTACGTCTGGCGCCACGCCGAACGGGGATTCCCAGTGGCCCAACTGTCCCGTTCCGGACGTCACCACCATGGGCTTTTTGCACTTGATCAGTCGCGATGAGGCCGTCTATCGCGCCGTGCAGGATCTGGCCACGCGGCGCGAGACGCTGACCAGCATCGGCGTTCCTGCGGACATCATCGATCAAATTCCGGATAACGCGACGCTGCCGCCCCGGCAGCAGCTTCTGAGCGCTCTGGCGAAGCCGATTGAACAGGTCGGTGACAACCCCCAGATCGTCCAGTTCTGGGCGGTCTAGCCGTTGTCAGACGCAGGACGGGCGATCCCGGCACAGGTCTCCCGGCCGGACGCACTGCACGTTGTACTGGATCATGGACGACGGCTCGATCTGACGCGGGCGTTTTCCGGCGATCTTTCGGAGAAACCCTACGCCCGCGTTCAGGTGTGCTCGCCGCTGAGCGGTGAACGGATCGAGGTAAGCATGTCGACGCTGGCCGCACTGGCCCAGTGGTGCCCGCAGGATGTTCTGGACACAGAGGTCGCTCAATCGCAACTCGGGCTCACGCCAAAGGAACTGGACGACTGGCTGACACGCGGCTTCCTGATCGCGGAGACGACGGTCCCCGAACTGGATGCGGTGCGACGCCGCCGCGATCGGTTGCGCGGCTCGGGCTGGGAGTCAGACGCGCTGCATCACTTTGCCATGTCGCGCTGGCGACACGCACGGGGGCCGGTCAACCAGCCGATCGATGAGGCCACGCGGGAGCGGGATACCGAGATCAATCTGGGACGGATGATCGAGCGCCACGGTCCCATGCCGAACGCTGTGCATCCGCGTGCAATCAGCCCGGGCATCGCGTTGCCGGAGGCGTCGATTGATTCGCCACTTGGCAACCTGCTGACCAACCGCCATACAACCCGCCTGTTCGATACGGATGTGGCGCTGCCTGCTGCGGCACTGTCCCGGTTGCTCAAGTTGGGATTCGGCGCACAGGGATGCCGGGCGCTGCCCCACGATGTCGAGTTGCTCAAGAAATACAATCCATCGGGCGGTGCGTTGCATTCCGTGGAAGCCTACCCGCTGATCATGAAGGTGGACGGCGTCGCTCCCGGGCTCTATCACTACAACGTAAAAGAGCATTCGCTGGGTCCGCTGCAGGCGATCGAAGAATCGGTTGCGCGCGAGCGCGTACAATCCCTGCTTGCCGGTCAGCACTGGTACCAGTCCGCGCATGTGATTGTGTTCATGACCGCGCGATTCGAGCGGGCCTTCTGGAAATACCGACAACATACCAAGGCCTACAAGAGCATCGTCATGGACGCCGGGCACATCAGCCAAACCCTGTACCTTGGCGCCACCGAGCTGAACCTTGGCGCGTTCGTCACCATGGCCGTGAATGATGTGCAGATCGAAGAGATGCTCGACATCGATTTCGCCGAAGAGGGTGTCATCAACGTGTGCGGTTTCGGCGTACGTAAAGCCCAAGGCGACGAGTACGCGTTCGCATTCGAGCCGTTCACCAACAACTGAATCAGAATTTCCGGCGCGACGGAAATGTGGCTTCGTGTACGACACACTCGGCCATCGGACAGTCGCGTAACTGCACATGCAGGTAGTAGATGCCGGGTGGCGGCGCCGCGAACGCCCCTTCGAACAGAACATGGTGATGCTCGCAGCGCTCAGGGTTCGACTGCGCCGCGCAGGTCGGTGCGACCCAAGCGGCCAGCGTACGTCCTGTTTCGCCCCCCTGCGCCGCGGCCGACGCCGTGAATGCCACCGTCAGAGCACGATCCTGCTTGCCGAGACGCAGATGCTCAATGGACAGCGCGACCGCGTCGCCCGCGAACTGATAGGTCATCCGGCCTCGCAGCGCAGGGGGGCGCCCGATCAGGTCGGACGTCATAACCCCAGCGACCGCAAGGCCGAGTAACGCGATTCGAACCACAGACCGGGAACAGCCGGTTAGCGCGCGAACTCGGGGTGCTGTTCGCGTACCGCATCCGCCAGTCTGCTGCGTCCGCGAAAGCTGACCCGATCAAAGTGTCGGGGCGTCAGCTCGAGCGCGTCGCACACCGCCTGCTTGTCCTCTTCACAGAGGTACAACCGGGTCAACAACGCACGGTCGCGAGCCACCTTAAGGGCGGCAATACCCTCGATGACCGCGTCGCGCATTTGCTGACGCTCAAGTGAGCACTGGGGCGATGGCGCATGTTCGTCCATCAATGGCTCGATGTTCTCCAGCGGCGTCGGAAACCGATCGCGAGCTCGCAGCGTCTCGTAGAATTTGTAACGCACCGTGCGGCTGATGTAACCGGCCAGTCTGGCGGGCTCGCGAAGCGCCCCGCTCCGTACGCGCGTCAGGACCGTCTCAAATCCATCCTGATACAAGTCCATCTGGGCATCTGGCTCGCGCATCAGTTTGCGTACCAGCGGCCCGGCGATCGCGTCGAAACGTCGGGCCAGCCGAATATCGGCGTCCTGACGGCGCGCGAGCACGTCAGCCACCAGTTCGGCGTCTTTCTGCCACTGCTGCTCGGGAGCGACGGCTGTGGCAACGGATGATTGGGTTGATGATTCAATGGTCATGGTGTCGAGTTGTCCTTCTGGTTTGCCCTGAACACGATCGGACGGTCAGAACCGCGCCGTTCGGCATGGACCCCACGATCCCGACGACGGGCAATCGACACCTGTTTTTGAGCAAACCTCTGTCTAAATTCGCCTTAACTCGACCTAAACCCCGCCTTTCCTGATCAAAAATCAACCAAATCGCACCTATTCGGTGCATGCGCGCGCCTCCACCGCGGTTTTTCCGCCCGTAGCGCCACTTTGCTTCGTGCGGCAATCGCCCCATACTTTCTGCGGGCGGCCCTGGGGCTGGACGCCCGCCGCTCGATAAAAAGGAAGAAAAAAATGGACCTTGATCGGTTCAACGTCGGCGACTTCGAGGTCCACCGCCTTGAGGACACCATCGAGGGACCCACCGGGACGCACCAACTGCAACGCAAGTCGATGGAGGTGCTGGTGTTCCTCGCCCACCACGCCGGAGAGGTGGTCAGCCGACAGGCGCTGCTCGACGCGGTGTGGCGCGACCGCGTGGTGGGCGATGAGGTGCTCAACACGTGCATGAGCAAGCTTCGAGCTGCCTTCGACGACAGTCACACCGATCCCAGATACTTCGCCACGGTCCACGGACGTGGGTACAAACTGATCGCGCCGGTCGTACCCGTAAGCGATACGCCTGGCCGGCCCAGCTTCGCACTGGCTCAAGCCGGCGCGGCCGCGTGCATCGCCGCCGTCATCGCTCTTGTGATGTGGTTGAAGCCGGCCCAGGATGATGTCGCACCACCGCCGTTTGATGTGACCGACGAGCCGGTTGTTCTGACCTTCGAGACACCCGGGGATCAGGTTGAGATTGCACCCACCGTACTCGAAGTCCTGTTCGAGCAAATGGAGCAGTCACGTCAACTTAACATCGTGCCCGAGGACAGCATCCGACGCGCCCGGCTTCGTCTGTTCGACAGCGACGCCTCCAACCTTACGCTGGACCAGGGCCTCAACATCGCCGCGAATCAGAATGCGGGCGCGTTGATTCACACGTCGGTGCAGCAAGATCAACGGGGCTTCGTGGTGACCTCCCGCGTCGTCAATCCGGCGACAAGGCAAACCGAGTTTGAGGCGCAGAGCGTCGCCAGTTCACCGATGGCATTGATCGACAGTCTTAACGCACTGAGTCAACGTCTTCGCCGACAGCTCGGCGAAGAACCAGCCGCCGTGCTGGCCGACAGCCTGCCGCCGGATACGTCCATCGCGCGCGTCTACAGTTCGATCGATTTTTTTGCCAAGGCACGCTTGGCCAGGCGCCGGGGCGAACTCGACGTGGCCGCGTCGCTGTGCGACGAGGCGCTTCGCATTGATCCTGAGTCGGCCGCGGCGCATATCCTGCGCGGGCGGCTCCACTACGGTACGCATATGGAGCGGGCCGATGCCATGGCAAGCTGGCAGTCAGCGCTAAACCTTCCGGAGCGGCTGTCCAATCGTGATCGCTACCACGTGCGTGCCTTGTTGTCGTATTTCGGCCATCCGGATGAAATGCGCGACGCCTGGCGGTTCCTGAGCCGCGCCTTTCCCATGATGGTACGCGCCCACTACGAACTCGGGAACGTGGAGTGGATCTATCGCAACGACTTTACGGCGGCGAGAGACGCTTATCTTGGCGGGCTTGAGGTCCTGCCGGATGATTGGGTTAATACCTATCATCTCGGCTACGTGCAGTTGGGACTGGGCCGGTTCGAGGACGCGGTCGGCTCCTTTGAACGCGCACACGAACGGGCCGGCCACTACTACAATCTCGGCCTTGGTGACGCGCTGACGGCGTCGCGCCGCTATGACGAGGCGCTGGCGCTTTACTACCCCGACGGCAACCGGCGTGAGACGCTCCGAAAGCCGCACAAGAAACTGCTGACGCTGTACGTTGATCGAGGATTCACGGACCGAGCCCTACGCGAGATCACCCTGCCCGAGGCGACGCGCCAACCGCTGACCTGGGGCACCCTGACGCTGCCGATTTCCGAGTTAGCCGTTCGCCGATCTGGGCAGTCCGACGCCGAGTATACGAGCGCCCTCGCCGTGCACCTTGAGACCCTGACCAACGCGTTGGCGTCCACACCGCCGGACAGCGATCTGGTGCCGTTTGCGGAACTTGCGATCCTGATCAAACGTGCAGCGCGGGCGGGGGAGCTGGACCGCGCCCGGTCGGTCTACGATTTCGCAACAGCCCATCCCGACTATGTGAATCAGAGCGGCACCTACGAACAACTCGCGCTGGCCGAAGCGGAACTGGCGCGCGCAGACGGTCAGTCCGACGTGGCGGTTGTGTTGCTCGAAGATCTCGTGGCCCGGCTGAACTTGTATCAGGCGCACGAGAGCCTGGCCAATCTCTATCGCGAGCAAGGCAACGTGGACGAAGCCGAGCGTCACTACGGATGGCTTGCGGACCACCGCGGTCAGGCGTTCGCCGAAACCGGATTTTCCTACGGACGCCGCGCCGATAATCTGGTGGTGTGGAGCGAATCGCTGGCTGCACTGGGCGAGCTGCGACGAGATCGCGGTGACGCTGCGGGTGCCTCCGAAATTTGGCAGTCGTTACTGGATCATCTGTCCGATGCCGACACCGAGCACGCGTTGCGGCGATCGGTCACCGCGCAACTGGCTGCGCTTCAAACATCGATCGATGCCAACATTCCCTGAGCCCCTTTGCCCGCGAGCATCATTGTCGGTGCATTGGTGTTGCCCGCAACGATCTCCGGCATCACAGACGCATCGATCACGCGCACATTAGCAAGCCCGTTCACCGAGAGATCCGGTGCGACCACCGCCTCCGGATCACTGCCCATGCGACAGGTTCCGACCGGATGGTAAGCCGTCCCCAACCGAGCATGGATGTAATCGGTCAACGCCTCGTCGGACACCGCGTCGGGACCCGGCGCCAGTTCTTTGCTTCGCACCGGATCAAAGGCGGGCGACGCACGCAGCGCGCGGAGGGTCTTCAGACCTTGCAACAACGTCGCGCGGTCGTGCGGATCCGACAATAGGTTCAAATCGATATCCGGCGCGCCGGTCGGGTCTTTCAACATCAATCGGCCGCGTGACCTTGGCTTCAGGACGCAGACATCGCAGTAGTAGCCCCGTCCGGTGACGATCATGCGGCCCTTGTGTCCGAGTCGTGCCGGGATTAAGTGGAACTGCACATCCGGCTCAGCCAACGTCGCGTCTGACCTCGCAAATCCGCCGCCCTCGACGGTGTTCGACGCCAACAGCCCACGCCGGCGCCATGCGTACTGGAATGGAGCCGCAATCAGCGACGGCAATGCCGATAGACTCAGACCGTACCCGTGCCGCCCTCCCCCGTGGAATACCGCCACCGCCGGGTGGTCGTGCAAGTTTCGTCCAACGGACGGCGAGTCATGCACTACGTCGATACCCAATGACTGCAAATGATCACCCGGCCCAACGCCCGAGGCCATCAGGAGGGCCGGCGAAGCAATTGCACCGGTCGACAGAACGAGATGCTGACGAATCCCGATGCGTTCGGAGCGACGTCCGTGGACCGCCACAGCGCGTCGCCCGTCGAACTCGATGCGACGTATGTCGATACCGGTCAGGACCGTCAGATTGGGGCGTTTGGTGGCCGGCCTCAGGAACGCGTCGGCCGCGCTCCAGCGCCGCCCGTTGCGCATCGTGGTTTGATAAACGCCGAGTCCTTCCTGCGACTGTCCGTTGAAATCGCAACTGCGCGCTATTCCGCCGGCCTCACCCGCACGCTGCCAGATCTCAAGCAGCGGGTGCGGCGACGGCAGATCCTGTACGTGCAACGGCCCGTCCACCCCGTGCAGCGGGTCATCGCGCAGACGCGCGTTGTTTTCCTGCCGACGGAACCACGCGAGGCACTCCTTCCATCCCCAACCGGTGGCACCCAGCTCAGCCCAACGATCGTAATCGTTTGGTCGACCCCGGATGTACACCATCGAATTGATCGACCCAGACCCGCCGAGAGTACGACCGCGCGGCACCGGCACCACCCGATTGGAAAGGTGGGCGTGCGCTCGGCTTTCAAATCGCCAATCGAACGTCCGGTGTTTCATCAGGCCGATCAGACCAAACGGAATCTTGATGCGCGGGTCGCGATCCGGTGGGCCCGCCTCAATCAGACAAACGTTGAACCGACCACAGCGTGAAAGCGTTTCGGCCACGACGCAGCCGGCCGAGCCTCCGCCCACAATGACAATATCGAACGTGCGATCGCCCACTACACTTGCAGCGTTTTGAGTTCGAGGAATTCCTCGAACCCGTAAAGCCCCATTTCGCGGCCCAGACCCGACTGACGATAGCCACCAAACGGCGCCGCACCGTTGAACGTGCCGCCGTTCACTTCGACGGTCCCCGTTCGAAGTCGACGCGCAATGCCGAGCGCTCGGTCCCGATCAGCGGACCACACGCCGCCCGACAACCCATAGATTGTGTGATTCGCGATGCGCACGGCGTCGTCGTCATCGCGCGCTGTGAGCACACTCAGCACCGGACCGAACACCTCGGTCTGGGCGATGGTGTCATCGGGGCGCACGTTGGACAGCACGGTCGGGGCGACGAAAAAACCCGACGAATGACCGGCGGGTGCCGCGGCGCCACCGGTGACCACGTGCGCGCCCTCCGCCTCAGCCTGTTCGATCAATGCGCGAACGCGCGTGCGCTGGTCATTCGAAATGACGGGGCCCATGCGCGTGGCGTCGTCCATCGGGTCGCCCAACGTCCACTGCTCGGCCAGCGACCGGGCCACTTCGACAGCCTGCGCCTCGAGTGATTCGGGCACGACCAGCCGCGAGTGCGCCGTGCACGACTGCCCAGAGTTCACAAAGCACGTCTCCAGAACGCCGGACACGGCGCGCTCAAGATCCGCGTCCTCAAAAACGATCGCGGCGCTCTTGCCGCCGAGTTCCATCGTGACCCGCTTGATGGTCTGTCCGGCGACGCCTGCGATCGTCCGACCAGCGGCGGTCGACCCGGTGAACGACACCATGTCCACGTCAGCATGCGCAACCAGATGCTGACCGATGTTGGGACCATCACCCCAGACCAGGTTGAAGACGCCGGCCGGCAGGTTCGCCGCGTGGACGCATTCGGCCAGAATCTTTGCGTTGGTCGGGGCCAGCTCGCTGGGCTTGAGAATGACGGTGCAACCGGCGGCCAAAGCCGGCGCGACCTTGGCGGCAATCTGCAGCAGCGGAAAATTCCACGGGGTGATGCATGCAACCACACCGACGGGTTCTTTCAAAATCGGTGTCGGACCGATGTACTCCTCGAACGGATAGTCGAGCGCGATGGCCGCGTTGTCACGAAATTTACTGATTGCCGCTCCCGCCTGTACGGGGCGCGACAGCGACAGGGTCGAACCGACCTCGGCTGTGATTGACGTTGCAATCTCGTCGGCCCGGACATCCAATTCACGAAACAACGCGTCAAGATACTCTGCGCGTGTCTCAGGTGGCGTCTCTGACCAGTCACCAAACGCCCGGCGCGCCGCGCCGACGGCCGCATCAACATCCGCTTTCGAGCCGCTACGCACGTGTCCGATCAGGGCCTCTGAAGTGGGATTTATAATGGGGAAACGCGATGGCCCAGTGCAGGGCTGCCACTGCCCGTCCAGGTAATGATGGTCGAGATTCAAGGTCGCCATACTCCACGTTTCATTAGCCGCGGAGTCTAGCAGCGTCTGTTGGCCCCGTTGCACCTCAAGCCTTGGCCGTGCGAGCATTCGCGCTCCCGATAAGACGACCCGCGCATGACCAACGCGTTCCTCGCCAACCTGACCTCTCCTCCGCTCCTGTTTTTTTTCCTGGGGCTGTTCGCATCGTTTGCGCGCTCGGACCTGGATATACCCAATCCGGTCGCACGTGCCATTTCCGTTTATCTCCTGCTTGCGATCGGCTTCAAAGGGGGCGTTGCGCTGTCGCAGAGCGGCCTTACGCAGAGCGTCTTTGTGGCACTGGGCGCTGCCTTCCTGCTCGCGGCGGTGGTGCCCGCGTACGTGTACGCGGCGGTGGCCCGATTTTTTGATCGCGCCGATGCGGCGGCCATAGCGGCCACGTACGGTTCGATCAGTGCCGTCACGTTTGTCACGGCCACAAATTATCTGGACGGGCTGGAGATCCCCTGGGGCGGACACTTTGTGGCGGCCATGGCCATTATGGAAGCACCCGCGATTGTAGTCGGTTTATTCCTCTATCGACGCGCAAGTCGCGGAAGCGAGTCCGCACACGACGAAGATATGGCAACGGGCCGACTCCTGCGCGAAGCGCTGCTGAACGGATCAGTGGTGTTGATTCTTGGCAGCCTTGCGATCGGATGGCTCAGCGGAGAGCGCGGAATGGCTCAGCTCCACCCGTTCGTCAAAGCGCCGTTCACGGGTATGTTATGCCTCTTTCTTCTGGATATGGGCATCGTTGCCGCGCGGCGCTTACGGGATATTCTCGATCCGCATAGTGGCCCCGGTACCGTGTCACCAGCAAAGATGATCGGTCTTGCGCTCGGTCTTGCGTTGGTCAATGGCGGTGTCGCGCTGACGTTATCGAGCGCGGCGGGCCTGGCCGAGGGCGATGCCCTGCTTTTGACCGTACTCGGCGCCAGTGCCTCTTACATCGCTGTGCCCGCTGCCATGCGCCTCGCGCTACCCAGCGCCAACCCCGGCATTTATCTGACAATGGCCTTGGCGGTCACGTTTCCGTTCAATATCCTCGTGGGCATACCGCTGTTTCATCATTTGATACGCTGGATAGGCCCCTAACCGTTGGAGGATACCCGCTATGCGGCCGTGCAAACGCATTGAGATCGTCGTCGAGCGCTCGCAGCTTGAACGAATGCGTTCGGTCATACAGACGGCCGGCGCTACCGGCTACACCGTCCTTATGAATGCCGGCGGCGGCGGGGATCGTGGCTATCGGCGCGCGGACGACGTCACGGACACGGATGAAAACTGCGTGTTTATTGTGGCTGTCGAAAACCCTGATATGGTCAGCACCATTGTGGAGCACGCCCAACCCATCGTGGAACGCTACGGTGGATTATGTCTGGTGTCGGATGCACTCTGGGTGCGTCAAACCGAAAAGTAGCGCCTGACGCCGGGGCGTCCGGTCGCGCAACGAGAAGCGCAACACAGTCGCAGGGACGGCCGGGATGCAGACTCCCTCCAGTCAAACCCGGCAGCACGTCGAAGATACGCCGGCCGACGACTTGCCTGATCACCGCACTCTGAACACGCTCCGTCGACACTCAGGAGAACCCACGTGAACCTCTCGGCCATCCAATCGTCCATCCGCGGGCTGCTCGGCGACCGGCGTTTTGTCGGCATCGACATTGGCGCACGTTTCGACATACCGCCCCCGTGGCTGCCACTCGATGGCATTGCGCACATCGTCAGCTTCGAGCCCGACGCCGAAGCGTGCACGCGCCTCAAGCACACCTACGACCAGCGCGGTAACGGGCACATGTACACAGTGCGTCCAGTGGCGGTGACCCGTGACGGCGGCGATCGCACGCTGTATGTGACCAATGCGCCCAGCGGATCGTCGATGTTCAACCCCGACACGCCGCTACTTCAGCAGTACGTGAATGACAGTTATCTCTATCCGATCAAAACCATCACCGTTCCCACAGAGCCGATCCGGCGAGAACTGGATCAACTCGGAGAGACCGACCCGGATTTAATGAAACTCGATATACAGGGCTGCGAGCTTGAAGTCCTGGAGGGACTCGGCGAGGACGTACTCGGCAATGTGTTGTGCATCGAAACCGAAGCCGCAATGCGCGATCGCGGCGAAGGCTACCCCACCTTTCACGATCTGCATTCTTTCCTGAGTAATGCCGGATTTGAACTCGTGAATATCTGGCCGGTTACCACGCACCGAACCAAAAACGGTGAGCGTCACAACTACCTTTCAGGGGATCTCGGTGTGCGCACCACCTCGCCCAGTGTCGAAGCGCGGGCGTGGGAAGCCGATGTTCTGTATGTACGATCATTCGACGCACTCTATGAATCCGGCAATGTCGACAAACTGGTCAAGCTAGCCATTTGCCTGTGCATTTACGGGTACTACATCGAGGCGTTGTATGCGATCGAGCAGGCCGGCGAGAAAGGCCTTTTAGATGCGAGCACCGTTACATCCCATTGCCACCACATCCGGGAATGGCACAGCAACGCGTATTACAAGCCGTGGCACGCGGACACGACATTCGGGAATCTGGTACGGCGGGTCCTTAAGAAATTCAACCTGACCAACCTCGAAACCCCGCTGGTGAACGTCCACCGGCGCTAGCGGGCTTAAGGGTATCCGCCGACGCTGAACTGGTACCCCAGGTTGATGGAATCAACCCCGTCAATGTCACCCAGGTAGCTCGTG
>JBCCMA010000036.1:0-23742 GCA_039026595.1 Pseudomonadota bacterium | reverse complement strand
GAATTGGAGGAGCGGAAATTGATGTCGTCGGTGTTGTTGGTGAGTTCGGACAGCGTGTAGACCAGTCGCAGTCCGAACGGGCCGCCGAGTGGGTCCCGATCGAGTGTCAGATTTAGTGCGCGGTAGCGGGATTCGCCCGCTGTTTCCGAAACCACAATCTGTCGCGCGCCGCCCGGCACCGAGGCGCTTGGGCGCGTGGCATCTGCCGCGGCCTGCGAGCGGATCAGTCCCAACGATTCGGCCAGCGCCCGGCGGGCGGCATCATCGGGCAGGGCGCGGAGTGCCGAGATATTGGCGTCTGTCAGGTTTGCAAGATTGGGCGAGAACGGTGCCGGTGCGTTCAGGTCACGCAAGCGCAGCAGGCGATAACCACGGTAGTACAACAGATCGGCGCCGGCGAGCCAGCCGTCCGCAAACTGCCACTGGGCGCCAAGTGAAAACTGCACCGTGAACGGGTTATCCAGTCCATTGGGGTTCAGGATGCGGCGCTCGTTGGACGACGCGGTGTCGCGCAGGTTGGCAGAGTCCGCCGGCGTGGGGCAGTTCAGAAAACCACCGGGGCAGTCCGGGTTGACAGTGAGGTTGCCATCGAACGTGACCGCGGCCGGGTCGAGGTCGCCAGGCAGAATACCGAGCGCCGACAATTGTGCGAGCTGGCCCTGGAACGCAGCCGACGTCGTGTTTTGCTGCAGGGCATCCGACAACACCGTATACGGGATACGCTCGAAATACACGCCGGCGCCGGCTCGCAAAGCCAGTGTGTCGCTGGCGCGGTAATTCACCGCAAGACGTGGCGCGAAATTATTGGTATCGGTGTCGCCCGAGCCGGCATCGGTCAGGCTATCCACGTCCCACCGCAAGCCGGCGGTCAGCGTCAGATCCTGGGTCAAACTGATCTGGTCTTCGACGTAAAGCCCAAGCTGCGTTTGATCATCGCCGAAACGGGCGGGGCGTAACTCCACGGCGTAGTTCAGGACTTCAGCGGTCAACGGCAGGTCCGATACGGTCAGCGCGGACCCGCGGCCCAACGCGCGCACGGCGGCCAGCTCCGCATCGGTCAATCGCACGCGGTAGTTCCCCGCCGGGTTGCCGCCGCCCTCCAGTTCAAAGCTGGAACGCAAAACGTCCACGCCAAATTTCACCGCGTGGCGATCGTTGAGCCAGGTGAAGCGCTGCTGGAGCTGAACGCTGCGTTCGCGATCATCAAAGGAAAACCCGGGGTGACCGAGGACGCCGCCGGTCAGTCCATTGGGTAATTCAACCGTGACCTGCGGCGACGCTGCATCGCGCGGCTCGGCGTAGTCCCAGTCAAAAGCGCTGTACTGGAGATTGGTTTCCGATGTGAACGTATCGCGATCAAACGTAGCGCTTAGCGCGGCCAAAGTTGAGTTGCGCCTTTGCGTAGAGCCGGCGGATGGAAAGGTCACGCCACCGTCGAGTCCGCCGCCCTGGCGCTCGATGTCCACGTCGCCGCGATTAAGGCGAAAGGCCAGCCGCCAGTCGTCATTGACGTTGTGATCGAGTTTGAGTGTGCCCAGCAACGACCGGTTTTCGCCGGGGACGGTGGCCACCGCGCCCAGCTCCGGTGCGTTCAGAACATTGTCCTTGGCGTCGTCGGTGAATTCGACGTTGGCAAAGAAGAAGGTCTGGTTCTCGACGATGGGCCCGCCGATGGAAAAGCCGATCTGGTCACGGCGAAACCCATCGCGGACCTGGTTGCCGGACAGATCGCGCTGGGCAAACGGTGACGACGCATCGAGTGAGGGGCCCGGACGGGTCAGGTAAAACGCCTCGCCCTGCCAGTCGTTGCTGCCGGACCGGGTGGTGATATTGAATACGCCGTTACCGGTGCGGCCGTACTGCGCCGAATAGGAGGCGGCCAGCACGCTGACTTCCGCGACCGAGCCAATTGAGATGGGAAATTTCGGGCCGCCAAGGAAGTTCTCGTTGTTATCCAGTCCGTCGATCAGGTATTGGGTGAACAGGCCGTTCGCGCCATTGATCGCAACCGGTGGGGCCTCGGGGAAGAACCCGGTGGAGGGCACCACGTTGGGAAGCCGGATCAGTGCGCGGGTCAGGTCGCGGCCTTCCACCGGGAGGTTCTGAAGCTCGGCCTGCGTGATGCCGGCACGCACCTCCGCATCAAGGACGTTGACGCCGAGCGGTGTGCGCGACGCGCTCACCACCACCGTTTCGATTTCGCGGTCGTCAAGCCGCACACGCAGCGCGCGGCGTTCGTTGCTGCGCAGGTCGATGTCACTTTGTAGAGGGGTGCTGTCGATGACAACGCGATAGCCCTGGCCGGCGGGTACGCCCACAAAGCGCGCGCGCCCCTGGCTGTTGCTGCTGGCGGTCGCCCGAAAGCCGGAGCCCGGGTTATCGATTACAACGGTCTGGTTGACCGCAGCATCGCCCTCCGGCGTCAGCACCGCGACGTCGAGTGACGCGGCAAACGCATCTGAGATCGACACGCAAAGGAACAGGGCCGACGCCCGCTGAAGAAAAACGCGCACAGTGCGCAGATGTGGGTTTGCGTGCATGGCAAGTCCTGACGACGAGATCGGATCGTACGATCCGACCGGCCGAACGCGCCTGATATTTCATCGTCGCGACGTGTGATGAGCGCTGGGCGTTCGGCCAGTGCGACGAATTGGAGCATATTTTATGCACGGCCGCAGCCGCGCTTGAGACGCCTCCGTGACGATGTCGTGAGACAACACAGGCATGCACTTCGTTAAACTGACGCCATGAACTACATGGTATTGCTCGCAGCGGGCCTCATGTCGATCTCGGCCGGCGCGGCCCCTACGTCCGTGCCGGTCGACGATACAAGCGACTGGCAAATCCTATCGTTCCGCAAGATTCCGGCGAACGACGTCACGGCCGATAAGAACGGTCTGACCATTGAGGTGGCCAGTTCGGCCAGCCCTCTTGTTTATCCGTTGCCGGCACCGGCGCGCGTGCAACGCGTGCGCGTGACAGGCGAATGGCGTGGGGCGTTGTCGCTGCCAGAAGGCGCCGTGCAGGGCGCGAAAGGCGTCGACGATTTTGTGCTCAAGCTTGGTCTTGTCGAGTCAGGTGACCAGACATTGAGCTGGTTCCAGAAGCGGGTTGCACCGAAGTGGATACGCACTCTGTTTGACCTCGCGCCTCCGGACGGCGGCATCAGCCAGATTCACTTCCTGTCGACCACGCAGCAGCCCGACCTGGTCGGGACCTCGCGGACCCACCCTCTCAGTGATCTGCTTCAGGAATCTCGCCATCTTCTGCTGGACGCTCCCGGGGAGTTCGTCATGGATGTTGAGCTGGACGCCGCTGCAGACGTTGTGGCGCTCTGGATCTCGTCGGATGGCGACGATACGGGCTCCCGGTTCACACTCCAGATCAAATCTATCGAACTGATTTCTGGCGATTTTCCCTGACGCCTTGACCAAAATTCACATCGTTTGAGGGTGTCTGCCTCCCCACGTCGCTTTTGTGGGTAACCCGCCTCGTTCTGACGACGCGGCCACATTCAAGGGGAAAACACATGACACACTCAAACCGCTTGCCGGGACGATCCCGCGCATTGACCATGGGGCTGGCGGCGCTCTGGACCTGCACCGCTGGTGCCGTCGCCACGGAAACGGCGAAACAGGACGCGCTCTCAGAGGCCCGCAGCGAAGACGGCCTGCCTTATCTTCTGATGTCCGATGCGGACGACAGCGCGGCCGCCCGCAGCAGCTGGCAGGACCGCAAGATTCATCCGGACGTTTCCGCCCGTGCCTTCTCGGACGACGAAGTGCGCGTTCTCATCTATCTGTACGCACAGGACGCAGGTCGCGCTTCTCGGGTCGCCAACACCAAAGCGGCGTTCAAAGCCGAACTTGATGTGATGGCGAAGGACATCCGGACCATTGAGCGCAAGTACCGTCCGACGCAATCACTGCCGCCGGAAGAAGAGGCCGCTGTGGTCAGCGGCATGTTCGGCCGCATGAGCGATGGCGACAAGGACGAAATCAAGCGCCTGCAGACCGCCATGGACAAGAAGCTGGACGAAATGCGTCGCGCGGTCGACGCCGAGATTCCGTCGCGGACCAGCGCGCTGGGCGCCAATGTGATGCGCACGATCACCCAGGGCGGTGGCACCGTGCACGCCGATCTGCCGTTGATGAACGCCATCTCGGCCACGATGAGCGCCTCCGTTCTTGATCAGATCGGCAAGCTCGACGCTGTGGCTACGGTCATGCTCGATAGCGAAACCGAGTACGAGCTGGATGTCAGCATGAGTTCGGTGGGCTTTCCCACGTGGTGGAACGCCTCAACGCCGCTTGATGGTGGTATCTATGACGCGGCCGTGATCGATTCGGGTGTCCAGCAGGATCACCCGAACCTCAGCCCGAACGTGTTCTACACCAACAGCGGAAGCACGACGGACTCGGACGGGCACGGTACGCACGTGGCCGGCATCATTGCCAGTACGCACAGTCAGCACACCGGCGGAGCGTACGGCCTTGATGCACTGATCTGGGGTCGCTCGAGCTCGAACCAGTCCACAACGATGTCAAACATGCACTACGCGGGCGCGACCGCTCCGCAGACAGCCGAGGCGCTCAATCACTCGCTCGGCTATGGCGAAGCCTCAACCAGTGACTATACGGCCAACGACTCGTTCTACGACGCGTTTATTCAGACCTACGATGTGTCGGTCGCCAAATCCGCCGGTAACCGTAGCTGGTCAGACACAGGTCCGACCATCACGCACCCGGCCACGGCCTACAACCTGCTGGCCGTCGCCAACATGAACGACCGCGGCACAACCAACCGCGCGGACGATGTACGCAGCTCCAGCTCGAGCGTGGGACCAACGGTGTCCAATCGCCGCAAGCCCGACATCTCTGCGCCGGGTACCAACATCATGTCCACCAACAACACGTGGGCTGGTGCGGCGAGCGGCAACACCGACCCCAACTGCTGGAGCGACACGTCCCGTGACGGCGACAACTTCCAGCGTTGCAGCGGTACCAGCATGGCGGCACCGCACGTGACGGCAGCGGGCGTCCTGCTGAACGAGGCGGGTGTCTACGATCCGATGATCCAGAAGGCCATCCTGATCAACACGGCCGATGCGTGGGACAGCAACGATACGTCCACCACGTCGGACGACGGTCCGGTTGCCGGTTCGCTGTGGGACAAGTCCTACGGCTGGGGCTATCTGGATATGGCTGAAAGCCACTTCAACCGCACGGACTACTTCACCGGTTCGGTCGTACCGCGTAACGACACGAGCACCGATGATGACTACCAACTCTACCGCGGCACGATGTTCACGAACGAAAAAGCGACGCTGGTCTGGGAAAAGCGGGCCGGCACCTATGTTGCGGGTGCGCCGTCGACCAGTCAGTACTCACTCGCGGACATCAATATCCGGTTGTACGACAACGCCAACGGTGACGACATCGATTCCGATCTGGATGGCAATGACAACGTGCATCAGGTCGCCACAGATCGGTCGATAGACGCGGTCGTGAAAGTGTACTCATGGAGCACGAGCTTCTCCGGTGCCACCGAAGAGGACTATGCGCTGGCCACTGAAGAGAACTTCGAAGCGGTGTCCCCGCCGTCGTTCACCCGGGCATACAGCCGGCCGAACTGGGTGGGTCCGTACCAGACCTTCGACATTACGGTTCACATGGACAACAACGGCGGTGTCGGCGCCCACAACAACACGGTGGGTCTGAACAACATTGCGGGTGTCACGGTGAATGGTGGCCTGAACCGCACCGTCCCCACCATCGAATCCGGCGAGCGCGAGAGCACACCGTATTCGCTGACCACCAGCGGCATTGGTGCGGGTACGCACTGGATTCCGCTGCAGTTTGTGAGCAACAGCTACGCCGAGTCGTACAACTACAGCACGGCGCAGGGTGTGTCGATTCGCGTTGAAACCACGGCGCCGGTCAGCACCTGCCCCGCGCTGCCCACCTACAGCCGAGGGTCTACGATTCCGGTGAACTTCTCCGCGACGGATACGCAAACAGGGGTGCGCACTGCGTATCTCTACGTGCGGACACCGGGCAGCGGCTCCTTTGTGTACACGGGCATGAGCTCGGATAGCGCAAGCGGTTCATTCAACTACTTCCCGTCCGGCGGTGACGGCGCCTACCGATTCGCCATCCGCGCCGTGGACCGCGGTGGCAACTGGGAAAGCGTACCCACGGCCACCGAGTGCAGCACGTTCCTGGATCGCGCGACGCCTTCGTCGAACGTAAACACGCCGAATATCGATACCTCTGGCGCCATCCCGATGAGCTACTCGGTCAGTGATCCGAGCCCCAGCAGTGGCCTTGAGTTTGTGGACCTCTGGTATCGCGAAGATGGCGACGCCACGTGGAGCTACACGGGTCAGTTCGCCACCTCCACCAACGGTGTTCTGAATTTCACGCCTCCGGCCGACGGCACGTACCACTTCTTCAGCCGTGCGAAGGATCGCGCTCAGAATATCGAAGGCTTCGAGCCCAACAGCAGTGTAGGCGACAGCACGACCACCTATGACACGCAGGCGCCAACCGGAAACGTGTCCATTAACACTGGAGCGGCCAGCACGGTGTCGCCGATCGTCAACCTGAGCCTGTCGGCTTCGGATGCGGGCAGCGGCGTTGAACTGGTTCGATTCAGCAACAACAACAGCACCTGGTCACCGTGGCAGGCCTACGTGACATCGGTTCCAGGCTACGACCTTGCCGCGCTGGGCGGGAGCACCACCCCCGGCATCAAGAAGGTCTATGTCCAGTTCCGCGATGGGGTCGGCCGGGTCTCGGCGACCTACACCGACACCATTGAGCTGATCGATGGCACGGACTCGGACGGCGACGGCATTATCGATGCAGAAGATAACTGCACGCTCGAGCCGAATCCGGAGCAACGCGACACCGACGGTGACGGGTATGGCAATGTTTGCGACGCTGACCTGAACAACGACGGCGTTGTGAACGTGATCGATCTGGGTCAACTGCGGGCTCGGTTCTTCAGCACCGATGCAGATGCTGACTTCAACGGAGACGGTATCGTCAACTTCGTTGACCTTGGTATCCTGCGCTCACGCTTCTTCACCGCACCGGGACCGAGCGGAATTGCGCCGTAAGTCTCTGCTCTGAAGAGCGTATGAAAAAACGCCCCGCCGGGAGACCGGCGGGGCGTTTCTCGTTTCGATCGTGCTTTGAAGTTACTCGGCTTCAGGCGAACAAATGTTCGGCGTGCCGGAAATACCGGGCGCGGAGAAGAAATTCTGTCGAAGCACGCCGAGATCCACGAAGTTGACCGTGCCGTCGCCGTTGAAGTCCGCGACGGGATCAGGCGAGAAGAACTGTGAACGCAGGATACCGAGGTCCAGGAAGTTCGTCGTGCAGTCGTTGTTCAGGTCGGTGTCGCACAAGTTTCCGATGCCGTCTTCGTCCGCGTCGCGCGTGTCGATTGAGTCGATCCGCGAGCAGTTATCCAATTCGTCGTCGATGCCGTCGCCGTCGGTGTCCTCGCTGATGGCGGTCAGCGTGAACTCGCTGAAAAACTCCAAGTAATCCTGTGTCTCGCCGGAGGTGGAGGCAAACGCGATGCTGTGGAACAGCGTGCCGCTCTGGTTAAACGCCGCTTCATCGTCATCCGTCGGCACGTCCGTCACCGAAATCTGCGGAAACGGCGGAAACCCGATCCATGTGAACGCCACGTTGGTCACCGTGACCTCTTCGCCGCCGGCGGTCATCAGTGTGTTTGACGTGGTGGGCAGCACGATCTGCCACCCGGTCAGGTTCGGGTCCTCGAGGGCGGTGTCCGTGGCGAGGCTGAAGATCGGGTCACCAGCGCTGTCGACGTCCACATCGAATCCGCCGACGGTGACGTCGATATCCAGAATCGCATCGGGAAAGAAGGACGTCTCGATCGACGCTTCCGACGACATCTCAAGGCGGCCCTGATCGGTGTACCGAATGCGCACCGTTACCAGTTCGTCTCCGTTGACGACACCCTCGAAGCTGGCATCGCTCAGATTCACTTCGTAAGCGATTTCATAGACCGTTGCGCTGGCCGGAACGCTGATCAGCGCGGCGGCACCGAGCAATGAGCCGGTTAGCAACAGGTTGGGGCAAGACATTCCTTTCACTTTGGTTCTCCCGGAGACGATCGTCCCCAAATCATTTTTTGTTGTGCGCGGCCGTCGCCACCTTTTGCCGCATTAAGCCACGGTTTAACGACAGCGTGGTCCAAAGTCTACTTAATTTGATGTGTCAGCCGGTCTGCGGCCGCGCAATTCGCATGGCAGGCCGCTCGGGGACAAGCTCTTTGGACATAAGCGCTGTCGTCGCTGATTGACAGGCCGCAACCGTCGACACAACATAAGACGGCCGCAGGGGAGAACCACCAATGAAAACGACACACATCGCTGTCGCGCTGATCGGCGCGCTTGGCCTGGCCAGCGCCGGGTGCGCCAGCACGGGCACCGTTGCCGATAACCACATCAATGAACATGACCATCACCACGGCGCAGATGGACATGCCAACGAACATGAGCACCACCACGGTCTGGACGGTCACGCAAATGAGCATGAACACCACCATGGCGACGATGGGCACGCCAATGAGCATGAGCACCACCACGGAAGCGACGGTCATGCGGATGAGCACGAGCACCACCATCTGAGCGCCGATGTGAAGGACCACCATCACCACTGATCGCTCGGAGGTGGTCTGCGTACCCTCGCGGGCTCTGTGACGTGCGGATTCTGGGCGTCGATTTCACGAGCCGGCCCACGCGCCGCAAGCCGATCACCGTGGCGGTGTGCGAACTGACCGACGCGTGCCTTCGGTTCTCAAGACTGGGCAACCTGACGGATTTCGCGGCGTTCGAGTCGCAGCTCTCATTAGTTGGACCGTGGGCGGCTGCCATGGACTTTCCGTTCGGGCAGTCCGCGCGTTTTCTCGACAACATCGGGTGGCCGTACGACTGGCCTGACTATGTCGAGCATGTGAGCCGCATGGATCGACGCGCATTTCGTAAATGCCTTGATGATTACCGGCAGCCACGACCAGCCGGCGACAAGGAACATCAGCGCGCCAGCGATCAACTCACGGGGGCGATCAGTCCTCAGAAGCTCTACGGGGTGCCGGTTGGTTTAATGTTTTTCGCCGGCGCCAAGCGCCTGCTCAAATCGGGGGTCACCATCGCGGGGCTGTACGCGGGCGACAAACAGCGCGTGGTCTTCGAAGCGTACCCCGGTGTTCTGGCCCGACGGGCGACCCCGTCCGGATACAAAAGCGACGATCGCGCCAAACAAACGGCCGCCCATCAAAAGGCGCGTGATGCCATTCTGGATTTCGTGCTCAATGGCGGCGTTACGCGCGACTACGGCCTGACGGTCGATGTGCCGAGCGCCCACGCCAGCCGAATGCGCGCTGATCCGACGGGCGATGAGCTCGATGCACTTTTGTGCGCCGTACAGGCCACGTGGGCATGGCGTGCATGGCCGCGCCTGAAAAATCACATAAGCGATATTCAGCGACGCGAGGGCTGGATCGCCGATCCGATGATTTTCCCCGCGCTGCACTAACGGGCCGGCGTGCCATATTTCGTCACAGCGTGCCCACCGGATTGACGTGTCGTGCACGCTAGACTGACGGTGGTGCGCGCGTAAGGAGAGAAGCGATGTCGGAAGGACGGTGGAAAGGGCTGCTCGGGACAATCGTCTGGCACCCGCCGCTGTGGTGGATGCGTGGCGGCGCGCGTTGGCTGTTGATCGCGTGTCTGGCGTTGCTCGGTCTGGCCATTGCAGCGCTCGCGTTACAGCGCTACTACGATTCCCTGCCCAAGCCGCCCACGCTGGTCCCGGACGTCGCGCCGCTGGCGCTATCCACTATCACGGATGATCGTCTGGTCCCATCGCCGCTGGATGTGCACTTTACGGTCTCCACCGACCAGCCGGAGGGCGCGCCGTCATCTGTAGCCGCCCTGAATCGAGTTGGCGAAACGGTCACAGCGGGACTGACGTTGCGTCCGGCGTTCTCGGGTCAGTGGCGATGGCTCGATGAGAACACGCTGCGTTTTGTGCCAAAAGTGCCGTGGCCGTCGGGACAGCGGTACACGATTCAATACAACGACAGCGTGTTCGCGCCGAATTTATCGGTCGGCACCGGAGAGGTGGCGTTTGTAACCCCTTCGTTTGCAGTATCGCTCAACAAGTTTGAGTTTTATCAGGACCCGGCCGTGGCGTCCCGACGTCAGGCGGTCGCGACGTTGTCGTTTACCCACGCCGTTGATCTGGACAGCCTGCGCGGCGCGATCGATCTGGTCACCCGTGATGCCGGGCAGACGGTGGAGGACGACGCGCGTGCCGTGCCCTACGAACTCAGTCTGGACCAGCACGGACGTGTGGCGTATCTGCGGTCAGAGACGCTCGCGATTCCCGATGTTGAAACCACAATGCGCCTGTCGATCGCTACCGGGGTGCGCGCCGAGCGCGGGGCCGACGCACTTGGGGACGCGCTGACCGAAAGCCTGCGTATCCCCGATAGAGCGAGTTATTTCCGCGTCGATAACGTCAGCGCACAACTTGTGCGCAATGAAGACGATGATCCGGTGCAGACGGTGCTGCTCTCGTTCACGGATCGCGTATCGCCCGACGCTCTGCAGGCTCGCCTGACGGTGTACACGTTACCGAAGCATCCAGTGATCGACGGACGCGTTGCGCGCAATCGCTTCTGGCGCAGCCCGCGCGAGGTTACGCCCGATGTGCTCGCACAATCTACGCCCGTGCGCGCCAGGCTCAATCCGATCGAGGGACGGGCAAGTGCCCTGCACAGCATCAGTGTGAACGAGCCCGATGCGAGCACACTCTACGTGCGGATCGAACCCGGTCTGGTCAGCACGGGCGAATTTGAGATGACCCGTGCGCACGATGCCGTGGTGAAGCTGCCGACCTACCCCAAGGAGGCCACGATTGCGCAGTCCGGCGCGTTGCTGCCTTTGACCGGCAGTCGTCAGCTGACGTTGATCGGTCGCGGCGTGCGTGCGCTGAAGGTGGACGTTGCCCGTGTTCTGGACGAGGGCGTGGCGCATCTGGCAAGCCAGACGCGCGGTGATATTCGCTCGGCAGCGTTTGCGAACTACCAATTTAGCGAAGACAACATCACCGCGCGGACCGAGCGCATCATCGATCTGGCCGCCTCGCATCCATCGCAGGCCACGTACGCCCAGCTTGATCTCGCGCCGTTCCTCGGCGAGGGCAGTCTGTTTGTGATCACCGTTCAGGGTTACGACCGCGCACGGGATCGAACGATTGGCAGCCGCGACCGGCGACTTGTTCTGGTCACCGACATCGGACTTCTTGCGAAAGATGCCGCCGATCGCCGTCAGGATGTTTTTGTGCATTCCATCGCAACCGGCGAGCCGTTGGCCGGCGCTGCGGTTATGCTACTCGGGCGCAACGGCCTGCCGGCCGCCACCGCCACGAGTGACGCGAGCGGCCACGCGGTCTTCCCGGATATTCGGGGTCTGAAACGCGAGCGAGAACCCGTGGCCTGGTTGGTGCGCGCCGGAGCTGACACCGTGTTCATGCCGTTTGGTCGCGCCGGGCGCCGCGTGCAGTACTCGCGCTTTGACGTCGGCGGCGAGTACATGCAGCCAGAGCAGGCAAACCGTCTGCGAGCGCTGGTCTTCACGGACCGTGGCTTGTACCGACCGGGCGAGACGGTGAAATTGGGCGCGATCGTCAAACGCCGTGACTGGGGCGCGATCGGCGCCGTGCCGGTGACACTGAAGGTGCGCGATCCGCGCGGTCAGATGGTGCATGAGCACACCGAGCGTCTGTTGTCTGACGGGTTCATGGAGCGCGCAATTCCCACGGAAGTGGCGGCGATGACCGGTGTGTATCAGGCGACCGTCGAGATCATCACCCGCCGCGGCTACCAGCGAATCATCGGCGACGCCTCATTCAGCGTCGAGGAGTTTGAGCCGGATCGCCTCCGCATGCGTACGCGCATCGCCGACAACCCCGCAAAAGGCTGGCTCAAGCCCGGCGACCTTGCGATCGACGTGCAGCTCGACAATTTGTTTGGTGCGCCGGCTGCGCAGCGGCGCATTGAGGGGCGCTACCGGCTGCAACCGGCCGCTATCGAGTTTGATGATTTCGCCGACTACCGGTTCGAGGACCCGTTACGTTTCGACAACGCCCAGCTCAACGAGGTGCGTTCGCAGTTGGCGTCGGATCAGACGGATGACGAGGGTCGGGCGCGATTGCCGGTGGACCTGTCGCGGTATCAAGGCGGCCTTTATCGTCTGACGGTGGACGTGGAGGGATATGAAAGCGGCGGTGGCAGGAGCGTCCGCGCTCGAACCTCGGCGATGGTCTCGCCACTGGACGCGCTGATCGGCTATCGCACCCAGAGCGATCTGTCTTTTCTCACAAGGCACTCCGAGCACGCCCTTAGCGTCATCAATGTTGACGCCACCGGGGCGGCGGCTGCGCGCGACAACCTGACTCAGCGTCTGCTGGCGTACAAGTACGTCTCCACACTGGTGAAGCGTCCCAACGGGTCGTTTGCGTACGAATCGGTCCGTCAGAGCTCGGTTGTCCGGGAGACCTCGGTTGCCATTCCGGAAGCGGGCGTGGATCTGGCATTGCCGACCGACCAGCCCGGTCGCTTCGCGTTGCAACTGGTCGACGGTGATGCCGTGGTGGCCAGCGTGGATTTCATGGTTGCGGGTGCGCGAAATACGGCGGGCAACCTGGAACGCGACGCCCAGCTTGATGTGGTTCTGAGCGGCGAGCGTTTCGAGGCCGGCCAGGAAATCGAACTGGAGATCACAGCGCCGTACACCGGCACCGGACTGATCACCATCGAGCGTGACCGGGTTTATCGCCACCACTGGTTCACGACCCGGACGCGCACAAGTGTGCAGCGGATCACGATCCCCGAAGATTTGGAGGGCAACGCGTATGTAAACGTCGCGTTTGTCCGCGCGCTCGACTCTCCGGATGTGTTTGTGTCGCCGCTGAGCTACGCGGTGGTCCCGTTCGCGATCAATCGAGCGGCGCGCACCATTGCCGTCGATCTGACGTCCGAGCCGCGCATTGCGCCGGGTGAGACGCTGAGCGTGCACGTGTCGACGGATCAGCCCGCGCGCACGCTGGTGTTTGCGGTGGACGAAGGCATTTTGCAGGTGGCGCGGTACGACATGCCCCGGCCGCTGGATTTCTTTTTGCAGAAGCGCGCGCTGCAGGTGCGAACGCATCAGATGGTGGACCTGATTCTGCCGGAGTTTGCGGCGTGGTCGAGGCGCGCGGCACCGGGCGGGGGCGATGCCCTCGGACTGGCAGAAGGCAATCTCAATCCGTTCCGGCGCCGCGATGAACCGCCGGTGGTGTTCTGGTCGGGCGTCGTATCGACCGGTCCCACGCCAAAGAAAATTGAGTGGACTGTGCCGGACTACTTCAACGGTGAAGTGCGTTTGATGGCGGTGGCGGTAAATGACGAGGCCGCCGGTCATGAGCAGTCCCGCGCCGTGGTGCGCGGCCCGCTGATTCTGACGCCGAGCGTGCTCAACGCGGCCGCACCCGGGGACGAGTTCACAGTGGGTCTTTCGATTTCAAATCAGATTGAGGGCGCGACCAGCGCCGCCGATGTGGCGCTCCGGGTGACCGCCTCTGACCATCTCGAGATTCTGGACGGCGCTGAGCAATCGATTCGGGTTGCGCCGAACGGCGAGGGTCAGGTGAAGGTCCGGCTGCGCGCGCTTGATCAGCTGGGTGACGCCGAGCTGCGCTTTTCTGCCACGTTTGGCGACCAAACGGTCCGCCGGCGCGCAAGCCTGAGCGTGCGGCCGTCCGTCGCGTACAAGACTACGCTGACAGCGGAAACGTCTACGGCGGATCCGGTATCGGTCTCGGTCACGCGCGATCTGCGTCCCGAACTCGCACGGCAACGCGTGTCGGCGTCGGCCAGTCCGCTCATTCTTGTCGACGGCCTGCTGGATTATCTGACCAGCTTTCCCCACGAATGCGCCGAGCAGATGACGAGCAAGGTCTTCCCCCAGGTGGGATTGCTCGGCCACCGAGATAGCGCGCTCGACGAAGCGCGCATACGGCGTGATTTCGATACGCTGATTCGCAAGCTGCGCGCACGGCAGCGCCCGGACGGTGGATTCAGCTTCTGGCTGGGCGACGACGGGTCCGACAGATTCGCCAGCGTGTACATCCTGCACTTTCTAGCCGATGCCACCGAGCGCGGTTTGCCGGTACCCCGGACCATGCGCGACGCCGGCGTGAACTACCTGCAAACCGCGGCGGGTCGGCGGGTCGAGACGCTGGGCGACGCGCGGGTGCGGGCATACGCCATTTATGTACTCACGCGTAATCAGGTAGTTACGTCCGGCCCGGCGACCTCGTTACACGAGTGGCTGGAGCAAAACCATGCGGACGTGTGGCGGCGTGATATTGCGGGCAGTCACCTGGCGGCGACCTATGCACTGCTCAAGCAGGACGCATTGGCCGGGCCACTGATCGACGCGTACACGCCCGGCGGCGGCGACGTTGCATACAGCGATTTTGATACGCGCCACGCGCGGGACGCACAGCACGCCTATCTTCTGGCGCGGCATTTTCCGGCACGGTCCGCCGAGCGGCAGGCCGTGTCGATTGCCGCGTTGGTCGAGCCGGTGATGCAGGACCGATTCAATACACTGTCGGCCGCCTATGTCGTGTTGGCGTTGGGTGAGGTGACTCGCGCTGCGCAGGCACGCGATGACCTGCCAACGCTTTCCATCGGTTGGCCCGGTGCAGATACCGAAGCACCCTTCATCTTTGCACGACGCGATTTGCCGGTCGGTCAGGACAGCGCCGTGGTCGGCGGTGGGCGCGGTCAGCCTGTGTACTACACGCTTTCGCAGCAGGGCTACGATCGGTCGCCCTCACCGGACGCGGTGGCGCGGGGCATTGAGGTAGACCGTGTGTATCTTGACGATGCGGATCGTCCTGTTACCGAGGCCCGTTTGGGTGACGAGCTGACGGTGCAACTGCGCGTGCGTGCGCTTGATCGGGAGCGTACAAACGTGGCGGTCACCGATTTGCTGCCCGGCGGGTTTGAAGTGTTGCGGGAGTCTGTGCGCGATTCGTACGGCGGTTGGCGGGCGCAAACACTCGATGTGCGTGAGGATCGGGTCGTGCTTTACGGTACGTTCCCCAAACGCGTCACCGAGCTTCGGTATCGCGTCAAGTTGACGGGCGAAGGTCGATTTGCGGTGCCCTCGGCTTCGGCGGCGTCGATGTACGACCGGTCGGTCTACGGGCAGACCGACCGCGGTGTGTTTACGGTCAGCGCACCTTGAAACGTCGTCGTTGGCTTTTTGGTGCACTACCGGTCTTCGTGGCCGGTGGCGCGCTGATCTTTTCGCCTAAGCCGGATCTGACGCCGTCGGGTGGCTACGCGACCGCGGTTCTGGATCGGCACGGGGCTTTAATGCGCTTGAATCTGGCGCCAGATGATCGTCTGCGTTTACCGGTTTCTCTGCCAGATGTGGCACCGGCCGTGGTGACCGCCACGGTGCTTTATGAAGATCGGCATTTTCGTACGCACCCGGGCATCAACCCCGCATCGGTGTTGCGCGCGGCGTGGACAACATACGTCTCCCGGGAGCGTGCGATAGGGGCGTCCACGCTCACCATGCAGCTCGCCCGCATGCACTACGATCTTGAAACGCGAAGCGTGCGCGGCAAGCTTGTTCAAATGGCACGGGCGCTGCAGATTGAGCGGCACTACAACAAAGACGAGATCCTCGAGGCGTACTTGAATCACGCGCCGTACGGCGGTTCGGTCGAAGGCATTGAGGCCGCGGCGTGGGTCTATTTCGACAAGCCGGCGCGGGATTTGACCGTGGCCGAAGCGGCGATGCTCGCGGTGATTCCGCAAAACCCGACCGCGCGTAATCCGTCCCGCGCAGGCAGTGCCCCGGCGCGCGACGCCGCCCGGGCGCGTCTTCTTTCGCAGTGGCAACGCGCCGATGATCTGACGCCCGAGGTTATGGCGCAGGCCACGTTGCCCCTGTCACCTAGACCGGTTTCCGGTCTGCCGTTCCGCGCGCCGCATGAGGTGCAGCACGCGGCGAGCCGTGCGCACCAGCCATGGCTGCGCTCGACCGTTGATTTACAGATGCAGGAAACGGCAGAAAAGGTGTTGTCGCGCTACCTCGACACCCTGGCCCCGCTTGGCGTGAACAATGCGGCGGCGCTGATTCTGGACCACACCGATATGTCGGTGCGCGCATCGATTGGGTCGGCCTCTTTTTTTGATGCCGACATTGACGGTCAGGTGGACGGGACCCGCGCGCGTCGTTCGCCGGGCTCCACGCTCAAGCCCTTGCTCTACGCGATGGCGATGGACGACGGCCTGATTCATCCGATGAGCCTGATGGCCGATGCGCCGACGCGCTACGCCGCGTACGCGCCGGAGAACTTCGACCGCGGGTTTCTCGGGCCGCTCAGTGCCACCGCCGCGCTGAATCTCTCGCGCAATGTGCCGGCCATCGAACTGCTGGCGCGCGTCGGGCACGATCGCTTTCACGCGATGTTGGAAGACGCTCGCGTGGCGGACATGCAGCCCGCCGATCATTACGGGCTGGCGATGATTCTGGGTGGCAACGAACTGACGATGCGCGAGCTCAGCGGCCTGTACGCCATGCTGGCAAACGGTGGGCGGTGGCGTCCTCTCCGCGAACGTCAAACCGATCCGCCTACCTCCGGTATTGATCTGCTTTCACCCGAAGCGAGTTTCCTTGCGCTGGACATGTTGCGCGACCATCGACGTCCGGACGGGCTTCGTCGCGCGCCGGGTAAGGTGGCGTGGAAAACCGGCACATCGTACGGATTTCGCGACGCGTGGACGGTTGGCGTGGCGGGCCGGCATGTGGTGGCGGTCTGGGTGGGGCACTTCGACGGGCGTCCGAACCCGGCGCTGGTTGGCGGTCAGGCGGCGGCGCCGCTGTTTTTCCATTTGCTGGATGCGCTCGATCTCGCCGACGACGCTCGTCCTGCGCCATCACGCAACCTCAACCTGAAGCGCGTCAACGTGTGCGCACCGACGGGTGATCTGGCCGGCCCCCATTGTCCGCAGACGAAAACAGCCTGGTTCATACCGGGTGTGTCGCCCATTCGGGTGTCGACGGTGCACCGGGCGATACGCGTGCACACCGCGTCCGGGCGGCGCGCGTGCTCCTCAGGCGACGATACGCATCAGGCGGTTTTCGAATTCTGGCCTTCGGATATCGCACGCGTGTTTGCGCAGGCAGGCGTGGCGTTACAGCGCGCCCCCAAGTGGCACCCCGACTGCGACATGACCACGCGCGGCGCGTACGGACAGGCCCCGAAAATCACCGCCCCGGCGGCAGGCCTCGAATATGTGCTGCGCGGTGCCGAGGACGAGGCGCTGTCGTTGCAAGCCGCCACAGACGCCGACGCGAGTTGGCTCTACTGGTTTGTGGATGGCGACCTCATTGCAGAAGGGCCGCGTGAACAACTGCGGTCGTGGGCGGCCTCCGCCGGCGAGCACCAGTTGATTGTGGTCGATGATCTGGGCCGTTCAAGTGCGCGCACGGTGCGGGTGACGCGGGCGCACTAGTGCACTGATTACGGGTAGACTCCACGCTCCCACTCTACGCTGGAGCGCCCATGCAAAACGCCGTTGATTTGCTCTTATCGATCGTCTGGCACGACGCTCTTGTTTACCTGCTGCTCGGCGCGGGCTTGTTCTATTCCATTCTGACGCGCTTCGTGCAGGTCCGGATGTTCCGCGAAATGCTGAGCCTTCTGTTCATTAACAAGAGCTCCAACAAAGGGATTTCGTCGTTTCAGGCGCTGGCGGTGTCGCTGTCAGGTCGTGTGGGCACGGGCAACATTGCGGGCGTTGCGGCCGCCATCGGGTTTGGTGGTCCCGGCGCGGTGTTCTGGATGTGGGTGGTGGCATTCCTCGGGGCTTCCACCGCGTACATCGAATCCACGCTTGGCCAGATTTACAAGGAAGACGACGACGGCGAATACCGCGGCGGTCCGGCGTACTACATTGAAAAAGCGATGGGCCAGACGTGGTACGCGTGGCTTTTTGCTGTGGTGACGTTGCTGTCGTGCGGTTTGCTGTTGCCGGGTGTTCAGTCCAACGCCATCGGCACGGCGGTCGAGGTGGCGCTGGGGCCCGGCCAGATGATCGCCACGGGCTTCGGTGAAATTGGCTCCACGAAATTAATCACCGGTACCGTCGTCGTGATCTTCCTCGGCGTGGTTATTTTTGGTGGCGTCAAACGCATCGCATCCGTTACGCAGTTTGTGGTGCCCTTCATGGCGCTGGCGTACATCATCACGGCAGTGATCATCGTGTCGCTCAACATCAACAAAGTGCCCGAAATTCTCGGGTTGATCGTCGGGGATGCGTTCACGCCAATGGCGGGAATCGGAGCGGCCATCGGATGGGGCGTCAAGCGCGGTGTGTATTCCAATGAGGCCGGGCAGGGGACCGGCCCGCATGCTGCGGCGGCATCGGAGGTGGAGCATCCTGCTCAGCAGGGACTGGTTCAGGCGTTTTCCGTCTACGTTGACACGCTGCTGGTCTGCACCGCGACGGCGCTGATGATTCTGATTACCGGCGCATACAACGTGCATAACCCAGCGGCGGAAGGACTGTTTCTTGTCCAGAACCTGGATGCGGACGTGGTGACCAACGGCCCGGCCTATACCCAGTTTGCGCTCGATCGCATGCTGCCCGGATTCGGTAAGCCCTTTATCGCGGTGGCCCTGTTCTTCTTCGCGTTCACCACACTGCTGGCCTACTACTACATCGCCGAGACCAACGTGGCCTACCTGCGCCGTAAGTTGTCGCTGCCGGGCGCGTTGCTGGTTCTGAAGATCGCCCTGTTGGCGGCGGTGTTCTACGGCACGGTACGCACGGCTGATCTGGCGTGGGCGCTCGGCGATCTTGGTGTGGGCCTGATGGCGTGGCTGAACATCATCGCGCTGCTGATCCTGTTTTTTATGGCCAGACCGGCTCTGGTTGCGCTGAAAGACTATGAGCGTCAGCGGCGAGCGGGCGTTGCGACCTATTCGTTTGATCCTGAGGGGCTGGGTATTCAGCGAGCTGACTTCTGGGTGCGGCGCTGGCGGCGGCAAAAAAACGATGAGAATCAGACGGATAAATCCACTGAGTAATTATGTAAGAACCGACGGCACGGAGCGCCAATTGGCGTACACTGCGGTTCGCGGAAATAAAATAGAAATTTAATTGATAATCATTCTCATTCCGTTATAGTACAGCCCATAGGCGCTGCTTGTGCGGCGTGCGGGAAGAACGGGTTTCCGCGAGCGATTCATTCATTAACTGCTGTTGACGAGAAATCACTGTGCCTCGTCAGCGTCCTGATTGTGAGGGAGAAGGACATGGCAATAAAAAATAGAGTCATCGCCGCCGCGATTTTGCTTTCCAGCAGCGCCGTAACCTTCGGTGCGTCAGCGGTCACTGTGCCGCTGACCACCGATTTTTATTTCTTCGGTGATTCGTACCGCGATAACGATCGAATCATCGTGAACAACGGTGCCGGCACCGGCTTTGAGGCCCTGGGTTTTCTCGGATTCGATCTGAGCAGCTTCGTTGGACAAGACGTTGTGAGCGCCACGCTGTCCATGCAGATGTACTGCCAGCCCGGGCTCAGCTGCACGGGCGACGACCCGAACTCCACGATGGACATTGCCGCGAGTGGTGTGGGCGTGGACCCTGCGTCGGTAACCGACGATTCCGGTCTGGCCGCTCTGGAAGCCTCCATCGGCGCAGCGGCAGACACCATCGTCGCCAATCAACCGGGCATCTACACGTGGGACCTGACTGATCTGGTGGCCAGCTGGCTGGCCGACCCGGCATCGGTCTTTGGCATTGCTCTGACCGCGCGTGGAGACAGCAGCCCCGGCTTCTTCAACAATTACTTCTACTCGTCCACCGGACCTGCCGGTACACTGGCGCCCACGCTCGATGTCACCTTCGTGCCCGTTCCGGCCGCCGTGTGGCTGATGGGATCGGCGCTGTTCGGTCTTGTCTCGGTGGGGCGTCGACGCCGGTAGGTCACCCAAAGGTTACGCCATGGTCCAACGGACTTTGCGAGGCCGCGCCAGGCATCTGGTCGCGGCCTTTACCATTCTCGGATCTGTGTTTTCGTCTGCGGCTACGCTTGAGTGTGGCAAGGCGGCGCCGGATGCGTCGCGCATCGCGGTCGCAGGCGGGTCACTCGCCGAGATTCTCTACGCGCTAGAGGAGCAAGACCGCATCGTTGGTGCTGATCGCACGTCGAACTATCCACCGGCCGCGCTTGAATTGCCGCAGATTGGCTACGTTCGCGCGCTGTCCGCCGAAGGTCTGCTGTCTATTAACCCGACGCTGATTCTGGGCGAACACGACATGGGTCCGCCCGATGTGGTGGAACAGCTCGAGCGCATTGGCGTGGACGTGCTTCGCGTGCCCGAGGCTTTCACCGCTGCGGGTATTGCGGCCAAGGTGCGCTGTGTTGCCAACGCTATTGGTGAAGAAGAAGCGGGCGAGGCGATGGCACGCAGGATTCTGGCCGATGGTGTGAAACTCAAAGGCGAACGCGCCGCGGATCTCGATAACGCGCCGGCTGGCATTGTGCTGCTCGGTTTGCGTGGCGGTACTCCGATTGCAGCTGGCCGCGATACGTCGGGGGCCGGGCTGCTGACGTTGGCGGGTGCGCGCAATGTCTTTGAGAGTGTCGACGGCTGGAAGCCGCTCTCTGCAGAAGCGCTGGCGGATGCGCAGCCTGCGTTCATCGTCATCCCCGAGCGCGGTGTGCGCACGGCAGGTGGCATAGAGAAGCTGCTTGATCACCCCGCGCTGCGCACCACACCCGCTGCCCGTGACCGCCGCGTCGTCTCGATGGACGGCATGGCGATGCTGGGCTTTGGCCTGCGCACGCTCGACGCTGCGGGTCAGCTTAAAGACGCGCTCGACAGCCCTGCCCAAGCCCCCGAACAGCTGCCCGCAAAGCAGTAGGCGGGCGGTCTCTTCCCGGCGCGCCTGGTGATGCGTTCTCCGAGTTTGCGAGGGCCGTCCCTTCTGATTGCGCTCGTTGCCCTCGTGGTGTCGGTTGCCGCTGCCGCCGCGATCGGTGCAGTGCATATTCCCCTGTGGTCATCTGTCTTTGGGTCGGAAGAGCTGACCGCGTTGCATAAAGCGGTGCTGTGGGAGCTGCGCCTGCCGCGCGTGGTGCTCGCGGCGGTGGTTGGCGTGGGCCTCGCCATGTCTGGTGCGGTGCTGCAGGGCCTGTTTCGAAATCCTCTGGCCGAACCGCAGCTGATTGGCGTGTCGTCGGGCGCCGCGCTCGGCGCAATCGCGATGATTGTCCTGGGCGACGGGCTGGCGATTCCGGATGCCCTGTTGCCCTACGCGGTACCCCTTGCCGCCATCGCCGGTGCGCTGGTGGTGACCACCGCGCTTTACCTGATTGCGCGGCGGATCGCGACCGAGGGCGTCGCCATCATGTTGCTGGTCGGGATTGCCATTAACGCGCTGGCGGCCGTCGGCATCGGGTTGTTCACCTGGATTGCGAACGACGGCGAGCTGCGATCGTTGACGTTCTGGACCCTCGGCAGTTTCGGTGGCGCAGAGTGGGCGACCGTCGTACCCGTGCTGTTGATCGTGCTGCTGTCGGTCGCTTTGTTGTTCCCTTTGAGCCGCGATCTCGATGCGCTCCAGCTGGGCGAGGTGGAAGCGCGCCATCTCGGAGTGTCGGTGCCGCGCTTGCGCAAGCTCGTGGTGTTCTGCGCCGCGTCGGCGGTCGGCGCGGGAGTGGCCGTCTCCGGCATGATCGGATTTGTCGGATTGGTGGTGCCGCATATCGCCCGGATGGTCGGCGGTGTCCATCACCGGATGCTGTTGCCGCTGTCCGCGTTGATGGGCGCATCGCTGATGGTGCTTGCGGACCTTGGCGCGCGCACGTTTGTGACACCGGCCGAGATGCCGGTGGGTTTATTGACCAGTGCAATTGGTGCGCCGTTCTTCCTGTGGTTAATCGTACGCCGGGATCGCGGCGCATGAGCGCGCTTGCGGTCAGCGGTCTCGGGATCGCCGTCGGGGAGACGTGGCTTCTGCGCGATGTGGATATCTCGGTATCCCCGGGCGAGCTGGTGATCGTGCTCGGCCCAAACGGTGCCGGTAAGTCGACGTTGCTGCACGCGCTCGCTGGGGATTCGACGCCATCGGAGGGTCGCGTTGAACTCGGTGGTCAGCGTGTTTCAGACATGAGCCTTGCGGAGTTGGCGCGCGACCGCGCCGTGGTGACGCCGCCCAAGCCGGTCGCCTTTGATTACAGCGTCCGTGACATTGTCGGGCTGGGTTGGCAGGGCGGTCCGTCGGGCGACGCGCGCGAACGCGAAGAGGCGCTTTCTCGCATCATGGTAACGGTCGAGATCGAGCACCTTGCCGACCGCGTCTATCGCACGCTGTCGAGCGGGGAAAAACAGCGCGTTCAGTTTGCGCGCGCGCTGCTGCAAGTCCATCGTCCGGAAGGCACGGCGGATGTGCGCTACCTGTTATTGGATGAGCCCACGGCCAATCTCGACGTACGTCACGCCATTGCCTTGCTCGATTCGCTCCGTACACTGTCCGAGCAACGCGTTGGCATCCTGGCCATCGTGCACGACCTTGATCTGGGCGCGCGCTTCGCCGACCGCATTGTGCTGCTTGCCGGCGGGCGGGTGGTGGCAAGTGGCACGCCGGAGACGGTCATGACCGCCGAGCGCCTCACACGTGTGTACGGCACGCCGGTCCATGTGGAACACAACGAGACGCTGGGGCGTCTAACGGTATTGACCTGATTACTGCGGAGGACACCGCCATGTTTATTGCGATGAATCGATTCAAGATTGCCAAGGGTTTCGAAGCCGGTTTCGAGAAACTCTGGCGTGAACGTGATTCCTATCTGAACGAAGTGCCGGGCTTTGAGTCCTTCGCTCTGTTGAAGGGTGCGGAACATGATGATCACGTCCTGTATTCGTCGCACACCATCTGGGAGTCCGAGGCGCACTTCACGGCGTGGACCAAGTCCGACCACTTTCGCAAGGCGCATGCTCAGGCCAAAGCGCCGAGGGGCACGTACCTCGGCCACCCCAACTTGGAGTTGTTCACCGCCGTAGTGCGTTAACCGTCAGAACAAACGTCGCCAGCGTGCCCCAGAGCAACGCGACCAGAACACCGGCATCGAGGATACCGCGCCAGGGTTGAGGCAGGGCGCGGTAGATCAGAACAATGATCACAATGCCGATGGTCAATAGCCACGACACGATCAGCTGGCGACGGGGGGCGAAGAACAACCCCATCAAGACCAGTGGTGCGAGTGCGGCCTCCAGCCACGACGGCCGTGTCCGTAACGCCACCGCGCGCTTTGCAAAGCGCGGCGAAAAGCGCTTCTGGAATCCGCGGTAGCCTTCGACATACAACATGAAGATCAGATTTGCGGCGAACACCGCGATGTGCAGCGCCGACCACGGTAGCGCGAAGCTGCCGGCCGCCATGTTGCCCAGACGCACCATCGATACACACAGCACCACGGTAAATCCCAGCAGGCCACACCACTCGGCCACCTTGCCGCATGGTGGGGCCTGCTGGGATTTACCGTGGTGCTGTGTGTATCGATGGTGCGTCTGGGCAACATGGCGGCCGGCAGCTTCGCGCTACCGT
>JBCCMA010000035.1:0-23905 GCA_039026595.1 Pseudomonadota bacterium | reverse complement strand
TTTGCGCCTGTTTTCGTTGGTCGCGCGTTAAACATTTGGCTTCGCACTGTTCCACAACGCCGCGGGTCGCAGCCAGTACTACCCACCCCGCTTGCTGACTAAAACGCCTTTTTGGAAACGACTCTGACTCCCTCCGAATCACTTGCCCGTGTCAAAGCCGCTGTCGGACACGCGGTGATTGGCCAACATACGATAGTGGACCAGGTTCTGGTCGCGCTGATCGCCGGCGGCCATGTCCTTCTTGAAGGTGTACCCGGACTCGGAAAAACACTGCTGGCGCGTGCACTCGCACACTCGCTCGAACTCGATTTTGCGCGCATCCAGTTCACGCCGGACCTGATGCCCAGTGATATCAGCGGGCATGCGGTCTACGATCCCAAAACGGAGTCTTTCCGCATTCGCCGCGGACCGGTCTTCACCAACCTTCTGCTCGCCGATGAAATCAACCGAGCGCCCGCCAAGACGCAGGCCGCGCTGCTAGAGGTGATGCAGGAACGCCAGGTCACCATCGAAGGCAAGGCTTTCGAGCTCCCGCCCCCGTTTCTGACGATCGCAACACAAAACTCGATTGAGAGCGAAGGCACGTATCCGCTCCCGGAAGCGCAAATTGACCGCTTCCTGCTCAAGGTCTTGATGGAGTACCCGCTCGAGGACGAGGAGCAGAGGCTGCTCAGCGCGGTCACCGATGGCAAAGTGGGTGACGGGTTCAACCTCGATCAGGTGGAACGGGTACTGGATGGCCCTACGCTGCTCGCGCTACAGCGTGAGGCGAGCGAACTGACCGTCGATGACGCCGTACGTGATTACGCCGTACGCATTGTTCGCCAAACACGCGACTGGGCCGGCGTCGCTATCGGCGCAGGTCCGCGAGGGTCGATTGCGCTTTTGCGCGCCGCCCGGGCCAGCGCATTCATCGCCGGACGCAAATTCACCACACCGGATGACGTCAAACAAATCGCCAAAGCCGCTTTACGACACCGGATCATTCTGGCGCCTGAAATGGAAATTGAATCCTACACGGCAGACGACGTGCTCGACGAAATCCTCGAGAAAGTGGACGCTCCGCGCGACTGACATCCTGTGCGACCTGCCTCGAAGCAACTCCGCTACCTGTCGCTGGTCGTGGCGCTCGGGCTGATTATTCTGGTTCTGCCGCAGGCATTTCAGCCGTGGCTCGCACTGGTGGCGGCGTTCATCCTGCTCCTCATGATCGATCTGGTGAGGCTGTGGCGTGCGCCTGCGCCACAGGCCAACCGCAGGATCGGTTCCACGCTGGCGGTCGGCGTGGCCCGGCCTGTCACGATCAGCGTGTCCAATACCAGCTCGTACAAGGCCACCATTGACCTGCACGACCACTACCCGGAGATCATGCAGGTGGCGGACCAGCCCATGCAGCGTGTGATCAATGCCGGGAGCCGCATAAATCTGGTCTATACGGCAACACCGATGGCGCGCGGTCGACACGCGTTTGGCGACATCGACCTGCGTGTGCATTCCCCCCGCGGTTGGTGGATGCGTCGACATCGTATCGAGACCCACAACAACGTTCGCGTCTTCCCGAACTTCGCATCTGTCAGCAAGTACGCGGTGCTCGGCGTGGAGTCGGAGGCCGCCAGCGGCGTGCAGTTTCGGCAGCGTCGCGGTGAAGGTTCCGAGTTTCACCAGCTGCGCGAATACCGTGAGGGGGATACGTTCAGGCAAATCGACTGGAAAGCCACCGCGCGCCTGACGCGACTGATCACCAAGGAATATCAGGAAGAGCGTGACCAGCAGATTGTTTTCCTGGTCGATACCGGTCGGCGGATGCTCACACGTGAGGGCGAACTCAGCCATTTTGACCACACACTAAACGCGATGCTGTTGCTGTCCTACGTCGCGCTGCGCCAGGGCGATGCCGTCGGTTTCCAGACATTCGGTGCGGACGAGCGCTGGGTCAAACCTCGCAAGGGAATGACCACGATGAGCGCGCTCACCCGACAACTGTTCGAGCTCGAACCAGAGGAACTGGCGGTGGACTATCAGGCCGCCGCCACCGCGCTGGCCGCCCGCCAGAAACGCAGAGCGCTGGTCGTGTTGCTCACCAACATTCGCGATGAGGACCTCGACGATCTTAAGGTGGCTTTCGGGCTGCTGTGCCGACGTCACGTGCTGCTCGTTGCCAGCATTCGCGAACCGGGCATCGACGATGTACTCGAACGTCCGGTGACGGACTTTCACAGCGCGCGCGACTACGCCGCCGCGCATCATTACCTTCAGGCAAGGCGACGCACGCTGGAAGCGCTCAACGCGCGAGGCGTGATACTCGAGGACACGTCTTGCGACGACCTGCCGCGCGCCATTGCGCGTCGCTATCTCGACATCAAACGCGCGGGTGTGCTGTGACCCACCGCGACGACCGCCTGATTGATCGGAGCGAAATGGCCGTACTACTGGCCTATGGCGTCTGTCATTACACTCTGGCCGCCGCGGGCTCGGTCCTTGAGGTCGGCTCGTCACAGGCGCCATGGTTCTGGCCCGCCGCGGGGTTGCTGCCGGCCGCGTTGATGCTATGCCGGCCGCGACTTCGTCCGGCTCTTC
The DNA here is from genome assembly GCA_039026595.1 of Pseudomonadota bacterium. Taxonomy (GTDB): domain Bacteria; phylum Pseudomonadota; class Gammaproteobacteria; order Steroidobacterales; family JBCCMA01; genus JBCCMA01. The sequence goes on along the minus strand of JBCCMA010000035.1, from coordinate 21,328 downwards.
TCTTGCTGGCGGCGCTGGCCGAGAGAGCGGCGGCTGTGTCCGCGGGCGGTGCGTTTTTTGAGGTCGCTGGCTTGTTGCACACCGGTGCTAACCTGGCCGAAGCGCTTTTGGGCGCCGCGGTTGTCGAAGCACTGCTGCCCTCACCTTGGTACCGGCGAACCAGCATCGAGATCATGGCGTGCATTTGTGTGGCCGCCCTCATCGTTCCACTGGTGGGAACGGTCTCACATGCCGCCATGTTCGTGACCGAACCGGCCCCACGCGATCATATCCTCACGACGATCGCCGCCTGGTGGACGGCGGACGTACTGGGTGTACTGATCGTCTCCCCATTGGTCGGCGGCCTGCTGCTGTGGCGAATCGTCCCGAGCAGCGTGCAACGACAACACTGGGTTGTCGCCGCATTGTCACTCGGCGTCTGGCTGGCGGTGTCCTACGCCATGATGACCTCACCCGGCACACTCGCCGCTCCCACGATGGAACTTGTCGTGCTGGCCGCGGCGTCGCTGGCGTTGATCACGCTGGCGGCCATCACGCTGCCGCCCGTTCTGGTGGCCGCGCTCTTCCTCATCATGACGCTTGGGCTGAATCTGTCGACCCGTTTGCCCGGCACTCTGCTGGCACAAATTTTTGATGCGCCGGACGGCCCGCACGCCGCCGCCCGCACCGTGCTGCTGGCCGGCGCGATGTGCAGCTACCTGGTCTCCCTCGTCCGATTCGAGCGTCGTAACGCCGCGACTCTGGCGGATCATCGTCATTCACCGCATCGCGTTGTCGCCCAGCTCGCCGCCAATCTCGCCCATTGCGACCCGGTGGAGGCAGACGATGCGATCGTAGAGGCTCTGGAGATCGTCGGAAAAACCTGCGGTGCTGACCGTTGCGTCATCTTTATGCTCGATTCGGAGTCGAAGACGTTTTCACAGGCGTACCGTTGGTGTCGCGATGGTGTGGAGGACATGCAACCGTTCCTTCAGCAGCGACCCATGGCGGGTGTGTCCGAACTGGTTGCACGCATCGACAACAGCGGCAGTGTGTTCATGCTGGCTGAGGATGTGCCGGATCACAGTGATCTGGCGGCCTACCTGACCCGCGCGGGAGCTTGGGCAGTGGCCTACGCCCCACTGCGTAACGAAGGCGGCGTGCGCGGGGTGATCGGCCTCACCTGGCAACACGCGACGCGCCGCTGGGGGATCGACAGCTCGGTGGTTCTGCAGTCCGCCGCTCAGGTGATCGAGCGGACTCTGGGCCGGACGCACCGGGCGACGGCCGATGTCGCGTATCGCGAGAAGCTGCGTGCGCTCACCGCGCGCCTCGATGATATCGATGTGCAGGTGCGTCGCGACACAGCGGCCGATCTGCACGACGGGGCGGCCCAGTCACTCGCGGTGGCCCGGTTACGCCTCGCGCAGCTTCGCGCGCAGATGCTGAAGGGATCGGAGCCCTCGCCGTCCGAGATCCAGAGCGTCGAGGAGATGGTGGTGGCCGCCCTGAGCGAGATCAGGGGCGTCGTGCGGCGCATGGTCCCAAGCGCGTTATACGACTTTGGCCTGGCCCATGCGCTGCGGGCATTTGTGACCGAATCGAGTACATCACCGGACACGACGCTGACACTGTCGGTGCATGAGGATGTCGACCCGCTGCCGCCCGAGCTGTCCGACACGCTGTATCGCGCCGGCTGCGAGCTGGTCACCAACGCGCTTAAACACGCCGGGGCTGCACGGATCAACGTGACGCTCGGCAAAACGGCGGACGGATTGGTGATGACGGTCGCCGACGACGGACGCGGCTTCGATCCCAAGCGCGGCGACACCCGATTTGCCGATGGGACCGGGCTTGGCCTGTTTAGTCTGCGCGAACGTCTTGCGCGCTTCGGCGGTGCAATCGATATCCGCAGCGATCGGGACGGCACGCGCGCCATCGTCAGCGCGCCACTGCCCGATCCGGCGCCCCACGACTCGCCGCTGGACGAGATTCAGTCCCGACTCGGCTAGCGTGGGCCCAGCGTGGGCAAGGGTGCCCGGGTGTGAGACACTCGTGTCGGGGATTGAGGCATACATCAGGGACGCGACGTGGAAACGAACGCATCGGACACGGCGAGCTTTGTCGTCGGGCTAGGGGCCTCTGCCGGGGGGCTCGAGGCGCTGGAAGAATTTTTCAACGCCGTACCACCCGACTCAGGCATGGCCTTCGTAGTCGTGCAGCACCTGACGCCCGATTTCAAGAGTCTGATGGACGAGTTGCTCGCGCGGCATACCGTGATGGCCATCCACAAGGTCGAACAGGGCATGCTGATCGAGCCCAACAGTGTGTACCTGATCCCCGCTCGCAAGATGATGACGGTCCAGGCCAACCGGTTGGTGCTGACGGACCGCGATGATACCGAAGGCCTCAATCTCCCGATTGACCGGTTCCTGATCTCGCTGGCCGAGGAGCGCGGCGAAACCGCTATCGGCGTCATCCTGTCCGGCACGGGCAGCGACGGAACGCGCGGCGTACGCGCAATCCATCAGGCCGGCGGCCTGGTTATGGCGCAGTCGGTCGACAGCGCACGTTTCGACGGAATGCCGCGCAGCGCCGTCGCAACCGGGATCGTCGACGCGGTCCTGGCGCCCGGCGCCATGCCGGGCGTGCTCGTCGATTACGTTGGCCACGGTCGACCGCTCACCTCCAACAAGCCTGCACCGGAGTCCCGCGGCACAGAGCCGTTCCACCGGATTATCGAGCTGCTCGGACGGCATTTCGGTGTCGACTTCGGTTTGTACAAGAACGGCACCATTTCAAGGCGCATCGAGCGGCGCATGGCCCTGCACGCCGCACACAGTATCGAAGACTATGTGGAACTGCTGGAGTCCCTCGAAACCGAGTTGCCCGACCTGTACCGTGATCTTCTGATCGGAGTCACCGAGTTTTTCCGTGATGAGAGGGCCTGGACCCAACTTGAGGACAAGGTCATTCCCGACATTTGCGCCGCCGCGAAGAAACGCGAGGTGCGCTGCTGGGTCGCCGGCACCGCCAGCGGAGAAGAAGCCTACTCGCTCGCCATACTCTTCCATGAGCATATGAGCGAACGTGGCATGCCCATCAATATTCGGATCTTTGCCACGGACCTGCATACCGAATCGCTGGATGTGGCCGGTCAGGGTGTGTACTCCAGTTCCTCGTTAGCCCGCATCAGCAAAGAACGCGCGCGACGTTACTTTCGCTCGGTCGGGCCGGATCGCTTTCAGGTTGTGCCCGAGATCCGCAGCATGGTGGTCTTCGCCAAACAGGATTTGACCAGCGATCCTCCGTTCACAAACCTTGACCTGGTCACGTGCCGTAACGTCATCATTTATTTCGATTCCGATGCGCAGGCCAATGCGCTGTCGATGTTCCATTTTTCACTGCGTGTTGGCGGCGTTTTGTTCATGGGCCCGAGCGAAAGTCTTGGCGAATTGACCAATGAGTTCGAGGCGATTGACGAGCGCCTCAAGCTGTTTTGCAAACGGCGCGATGTGCGACTGCCACGCCGCATGCTCCCCAGTCGGCCGCCGGCGAGCAAAACAGCAGAAACCACGGAAGCCAGCGTTGACGTCAAGCCGCTGACCCGACGCGTCGCCACGGGACGGGACGTGGCCATGCTCAAGGCCTACGACAGTATTCTCGACCGGTACGCCCCGACAAGCCTTCTGGTCGATGGCTTCGGCCAGCTCGCGCATTCGTTCAACAAAGGCTCCCAATATCTGAAAACAGCGGATGGTGTGGCGACGCTTGATGTGCTCGATCTGATCCACACAGATTTGCGCATGGCCGTTTCCACAGGCTTGCAGCGCGCGCGCCGCGAACCGGCAACGGTCCGCTACGGCGGCATTCGGGTGCACCTCGATCCGGCGGATGTGCGCATCGTCCGTGTCACCGTGGAAGCACTCGACGACCGCTTACCTGCGGACTACTACCTGATCACCTTTGAAGAGGCGCATCGCTCGCTGCGCTCAGCGGACCTGGCGGCGGTGAATACCGATGCCACGGACGTGGGTGACGACGACACCAAGTCCAACGTGGTGGCGCTCGAAATCCCGCCCTACGAGGGCAGCGACGCGTTCAGTGATCACGTCAATAACCTCGAACAGGAACTGCGGTACACCAAGGAGTACCTGCAGGCCACGAACGAGGAACTGGAGACCAGCAACGAGGAACTTCAGGCCACTAACGAAGAATTGATGGCGTCGAACGAGGAACTACAGAGTACGAACGAGGAACTGCAGTCCGTCAACGAGGAATTGTACTCGGTCAACAAGGAATATGAGCTCAAGATTGACGAGCTTACGGTGATGACCGACGACATGAACAATCTGCTGGTCAGCACGGACATCGGCACGGTGTTCCTTGACAGCGAGCTGTGCATTCGCCGTTTTACCCCCGCCGTCGGGCGTCACTTCAGCCTGATGCATCACGACATCGGTCGGCCGATTTCCCACATCAACACCAAATTCACGTTCCCTGGCCTGATCCGCGAGCTCAAGGAAATCATCGATACAGGTGATCAGCGCGAGTACGAAGTGCAGGACGAGTCGGACAACTGGTTTCTGATGTCACTGATGCCCTACCGCCGGAAAACCGGCGCGATCGATGGCGTATTGCTCAGCTTTATCGACATCACCAACGTGCGACGCACCGCGGCGCAGCTCGCCCGGGCGGGTCAGGAAATGCAGGGCTTTTCCTACGCTGTGTCGCACGAACTGTTAACGCCACTGCGCGACATCACCAATTTCGCCGAGTTGCTGGACGAGGATGCCGGCGACGCGATCCCGGCCGATGCGCGCCAGTACGTCGATACGATCCGCGCCCGCGCCAGCCGCATCCGCGACATGATCAACGGCCTTCTGCAGTTCTCGCGCGTTGTCACTCGCGGCAAGAATTTCAAAGAAATTGACTTTTATGATGTGGTCTCCGATGCCCGCAAACGCATCAAGGGGGCCATCGAGAAGTCCAACACCACGGTCGATACGCGCCTGTTGCCCAACGTATTGCGCGCCGACCATGATCAGATGGTCGATCTGGTGGCGGAGTTGCTTACCAACGCCATCAAGTTCAATAACGCCGACGCTCCGGAAATTACCCTGAGCGCTGATCTGCTCGATGAACAATGGCGGATCACATTTATCGATAACGGGCCCGGTGTCAGCGGCAAAGATCGCGATCGTATTTTTGACATGTTTGCGCGTGCCGTACCAACGGGATCGAAGATTCCGGGTCATGGCGTCGGTCTGCCGGTTTCAAGGCGTATCGCGGAGCGGCACGGCGGATGGCTCGCGTGCGAGAGTCTGCGCGGTGGCGCGAAATTTGTGCTGACTATGCCGGTGTCGATTGCGACTGAGGACTAACCGCCCCGCGGGCGAATTGCTCGAACTTTTCCGCACTGAGCGGTCGCGCCAGATAGTAGCCCTGCATGATGTCCACCCCAGCGTCGGAGAGTTGACGACATTGCTCATCCGACTCTACGCCCTCGGCCACGACCGCAATGCCAAGGCTGCTGGCCATTGAGACCATCGCATCGATAAACACCTGATTTTCAGGGCGCGTTATCAGATCAGCTACGAACGAGCGATCGATCTTGATCCGATCAAATGGATAGTCGCGCAAATAGCGTAGCGACGAGTAGCCCGTTCCAAAGTCATCCAGCGCAAGGTGCACACCCTTTTGCGCCAGACTCCCAAGGACACGCTCCGCAGTTGGCGGGTGATGCAGCACGCTGGTTTCGGTGACCTCGATCTCCAGGCGACCCGGTGCGATGCCCGAACTCTCCAATGCCTCATCCACGAATTCGGTCAGGTGCGCACCGCATACATCGCGCGGCGACACATTTACAGCGATCCGTGGCACTGACAAACCCGATTCATCCCAGCGACGCAGCATGGTGCACGCTTCAAGCAACACCCAGCGACAGATGCGCTCTGAGTATTCGGTCGTCTCCGCTATCTCGATGAAATAGCTCGGCGCGATCAGGCCCAGTTTCGGATGATCCCAGCGGATCAGGGATTCAACGCCGACAAGCTGTGAGGAAGCCCAGTCGATCTGCGGCTGGTAGGCCATCCAGAGCTGGCGATCGCTGAGTGCCGTTTCAAAGTCGGCCACCAGCATCCTTCGATTCGACGCCGCGGCGTCGGAGCGCGGCGAGTACAGCTCGAACGCGGCTTTTGGCGTTTGCTTGGCTTCGTACATGGCTGCATCTGCCTGCCGAACGAGTGCATCAAGATCCTCGGTACTTTTGTCGAAGATGGTTGCGCCAAACGACGCGCTCAGGGCGAGCGGCCGATCCAGGATGCCGTAAACAGGATGTGAAAACTGGTCGTGCAGTTTTTCAACAATCTTGTTGACGTCCGCGACGCTCGTGACATCCTCAAGTATGAGAATAAACTCATCGCCGCTGTAGCGGCACACGGTGTCGTGTTCGCGAAGATTCAGACTCAGACGCGTGGCGGCCTCTACGAGCACCGCATCGCCGACGTCGTGACCGTGCATATCGTTGTAAAGCTTGAATCGGTCGATATCGACGAACACCAGTGCACCCAGCCAACCGTTGCGACGGCAGCGCAGCACCGCCTGCTTGAGACGGTCTTCAAAAAGATATCGGTTGGGCAGTCCGGTCAACGCATCATGATGCGCGATGTGTGTCAGGTGCTCTTGCGCCTTGGATAGGGTTTCCTCAACGCGGCGGTAGCGCGAGACATCGACCAGCACGTTGCTTGAGTAGACGAACTGGCCCTTCGGTCCCATCGTCGGCGCGCTCATCATCGATACGGGCACGTCCGTTCCGTGGGGAAGCTGCATGGTGAGTTCGACATCGCAGCTTTGGCCTGACGCCACCCGGGCGAGGTGAGAAATCAGTTTGCGGCGATCTGACGCATGCGCCATCGCCACGAGCGGCCGTCCCGAAAGGTGCATCTCGGCCCGGCCGAGCAACTCCGTTGCCCGGCGGTTCGGCATGAGAATTCGACCAGGCTCGTCCAGACACAGCATAGCCGCGGGAGCGCTGCGGAACAGTCCGCTGTCACTCGCCAAATCAATCGGATCGCCCTTGGCCCAATCCTCGGAATACCGCGCCATTATCCTTGGCCCGCCTTTTTTGTGGTCGCCTCTCAATACTAGACCAGCATCACACTGCGAAGCGACCTTTACAGCGGTCGTGTGCCCGCCGTGACAGAGACTGTGACCGGCATCACACTTTCGCATTCCATAGCGGCGATTCGCGACCGGACTTGAGCCGGTCGGCCACTTGTTGCGGCCAATCACGGCCGAGGGGTTTGAGCATCCAGCCCCTCACCGCGTCGTAACGAAGCGCTCGGTCACGATCGCGATCCTGAAAGACCGACGTAAGCATCAGAATAACCGGTGGCAGCGGGCCGGGAGCCCGCTCGAGGAAACCGAAACCGTCCAGCACGGGCATGTTTACATCAAGGAGGATCAGATCGGGTGGCACCGCGAGCGTCGCGAGGAGGTCCAGCCCGGCTTGGCCGTCGCGGGCTTCCGATACATCGATGTTCGAATCGTGCTTTTCGATGCGCCTGCGATGGACGATCAAATCCACTTCGTTGTCGTCGATGGACAGAATAGATTGAGGGGCGTCCATTGGTCAGTCTCCGTGTCGCGGTAATCGCCCAAGGCGCATTCCGACGGCAGGACGCTTATCGCACGTTGTCGCCTGAGGAAGCGCTGATCGTGACTTATCAGCTTTGAGCGCGCGTGCTCGTCACGGGCGCGAGCACTATTATGTTGCATTTGCGTCTGCAGAAAGTCAGTTTGCGTTACCGTCTCGTCGCGGCGCCTATATTGCTGCGGAATCTAAAAACAAACAAGGAATAAAGCGGTGTTACGACGACAGCATTTTATCTTGGCGGCGATGGCCGCTGTAGGATTTGGTCAGGACGCATCGGCCACGTTCGTCAGCTATTCCTTTTCCGCAAACGTGACTCAGGAAGTTCGCGGAAACATGCTGGCTTCATCGGAGGAGTCTTTTTTCGCGCTCGGGACCCTGATTTCAGGATCGTTCACGTACGATAACGAGGCAGCGGTTGTGGCGTCTGGCCCGGACGGCACAATCTACGCTTCGCTGAGCAACTTGACCGGCAGCATCGACGGCATGAACTTCTCGGATACCAATGGCTCCAGCCTGGTGTCCAACAATGGCTTCGATCTCGATCCGTTTGATCCGAATAATCCACTGATTGACCTGCTTGCACTCGCCGCTGACGGCGGTCCGGACACGTCGCTTCAGGGCTTTTCGGTCGTCAGCCAGAGCACTCAGTTTGATCTGGTTAATGTGCGCATGTTCTGGTTGTCGCCGAGCGGGGACTTTCTGGACGATGAGAGCCTGCCGCTGATGCCGGCAGCAGAAGATGCACAAATCGCTCGGCTGGCACTGGACTTTGTGAGTGCCAACGACCCAACGCTGAACCACACCGTTTTTGCCGAACCGCTGGCCGTCACGCCAATTCCGCTTCCCGCCGCGGTCTGGATGATGTTGAGCGGAGTGGGCGCGCTGCGGATCGTGGGTCGCGCCTCCACAAAACAGGGTCGCATCGCCGCTTCGCGGCGGTAACAGTTTCCGTTTAGGAACTCACAGCCGCTTGCTGAGGCGAGGCAACGTGGCGCTTTCCGTCGTGCAAGCAGGATATCTATTTGAATGGTGGCTATGGGTGGACTCGAACCACCGACCTCAGCATTATGAGTGCCGCGCTCTAACCAGCTGAGCTACATAGCCATTTTGATTGTTGCCGCGAACGCAGCGAGGGCGGATTGTCAGCGCTGGCCGCGATGCTGTCAAGCCACCGTGCCGGCTTACACGTTGAAGCGGAAGTGCATTACATCGCCTTCCGAAACGACATACTCCTTGCCTTCCAATCGCAGTCTTCCGGCTTCCTTTGCGCCCTGCTCACCGTTGCCCGCGATGTAGTCGTCGTAGGCGATCACCTCGGCACGGATAAAGCCCTTCTCGAAATCCGTATGGATCTGCCCGGCGGCCTGTGGGGCCGAGGCCCCCACACGCACCGTCCAGGCCCGCGCCTCTTTCGGCCCGGCGGTAAAAAATGTCTGCAGGCCCAACAGCGCGTAGGCAGTGCGAATGACCCGATCCAGCCCCGGCTCCTCCAGCCCGAGCTCATTCAGGAAATCGGCTTTGTCGTCTTCATCAAGCTGCGCGATTTCAGCCTCGATGGCCGCACAAACGGCGACCACCTGCGCGCCCTCCGACGCGGCCAACGCACTCACCGCATCCAGCAACGGATTGTCGACAAACCCATCTTCGCTGACGTTGGCCACATACAGCGTCCGCTTCGCGGTCAGCAGATGCAGCGTCGACAGCGCACGCGCTTCGTGCTCGTCCATCGACAGCGTGCGCATCGGCGAGCCCTCATCAAGGTGGCCCTTGGCCTTGATCAGCAGATCACGCCACGCGATATCGTCCTTGTTGTTCGTTTTGGCATTGCGCACCGCCTTGGCCAGATTTTTTTCGACCGTGTCCAGATCGGCGAGCGCGAGCTCCGTGTTGATGGTCTCGATGTCGTCCACCGGCGAGACGCGGCCGTCGACGTGCACCACATCATCGTTTTCAAAGCAACGAACGACGTGCGCAATGGCGTCGGTTTCGCGGATGTTGGCAAGAAACTGGTTGCCCAGTCCCTCACCCTGCGCCGCGCCTTTCACAAGGCCCGCAATGTCCACAAACTCCACGGTCGTGGGAATGACCTTCTCCGAGCTGGCAATCTCGCCGAGACGCTGAAGGCGCGGATCAGGCACGGGGACGATGCCGGTGTTCGGCTCAATCGTGCAGAACGGGTAGTTTTCAGCAGCGATCTCCGCCGCGGTCAGCGCGTTAAAGAGCGTGGATTTGCCCACGTTGGGTAATCCGACTATCCCGCATTTTATCGCCATGCTGCTTGTTCCTATGATGCGTCAGGCCGTCAGCCCTTGCGATTGAACCAGTCCGCGAGCTGACCTCGCAGGGTTTTTTCATCGGACGTGTCGCCGCTATCCGACTTGGGTGCGGTTGCAGACCGCGTACCGTTGGTCTTGCCCGGAGCGGCCGCCGAATCGCCGCATGCCGCCGCCTTGGTATGCAACTGATGCATCGCTTTTTCCAGACCCTTCTGGATCAACACCTCAACGGCACGATGGCCATCTTCCATCGCACGCTCGATGTCCGTCTGGTCGTCCGCCGACGGCCGACCGAGCACGTGGTCAATCACCTCTCCGCGCGTCGGTCGCCCCACACCGATGCGCAGACGGAGAAAGTCCTTGCCAATTTTCTGGGTGATGTCGCGCAGACCGTTATTACCGCCGTGTCCGCCACCGCGCTTCAGTCGGACAACGCCCGGCGGCAGATCAATCTCGTCATGCACCACAAGGATGTTATCGGGTTGCCATTTGTAGAACGATGCGATGGCCTGGACCGCCTCACCGCTCAGGTTCATGAACGTATCCGGTTTCAGGAGCTGAATCGATCGACCACAAAGCTGTGCGCGGGCGGTGTCGCCGCGGAATTTTTTTTCGGAGCGTAACGACACAGAGCAACGCCGTGCCAGTTCGTCCACAAACCAGAACCCCGCGTTATGCCGTGTACGCGCGTATTTAGCGCCTGGGTTGCCAAGCCCGACGATCAGGTCGATTTCGGGTTTCCCCTGACTCATTCTCATTGCTCATGGTTATGGCTCACAAAAAAGGCCGCCGCACGCGGGGGTGCGGCGGCCGGACAGCCAGACGCCGTTATTCGGCCGCGTCGCCGTCGGACGCCGCCTCGTCTGCGCCCTCTTCCGCCTCACCGGCGTCATCCACTGCGGCCGCTTTCTGCGGACGGTGGAGAGACACAATGGCCAGATCGTGTTCGTCGCCCTGCGACAGATCGGGCAGTTCCACGCCCTCGGGCAGCGCGATGTCCGACAAGTGAAGCAGATCGTCGATGTCCATCTTGGATACGTCCACCTCGATGTACTCCGGAAGGTTGCCCGGCAGGCACGCGATGTCGACGTCGTTCTTCAGTTTCGAGAACTGACCGCCGTTTTGCTTCACGCCGGGTGCCACGTCCTCGCCCACAAAGTGCAGGGGCACGCTCATCCGGATCTTCTCGTCGGCCAGCACGCGCTGGAAGTCCATGTGCAGCACCAGGCGCTTGGCCGGGTGTTTCTGCATGTCCTTTACAATGGCGCGCTGCTCAACGTCACCCACCTTCAGGTTGATCACGTTGGAGAAGAACGCTTCGTTCTCCACAAAATGCAGCAGCTCCTGATGGCTGATGGTGATGGCACGGGGCTTGCGATTACCCCCGTAGACGACCGCAGGCACCTTTCCTTCGCGACGCAGGCGGCGGCTCGCACCTTTCCCCATGTCTTCGCGAAAATCAGCGTGCAATTCAAATGAACTGGACATGATTGTTCTCCGTTTTCAATAAACAAACCCGGGCGAACCGCGACCAGTGCCGCCCGGACGAGGTGTCAGTCCACGTAAAGCGAACTGACGGATTCTTCGTCGGCGATCCGACGCATGGTCTCGGCGAGCAGCTCTGCAGTGCTCAGCTGGCGGATACGCGCGCTGCTGGCCGCCTGCGCGGTCAGCGGAATCGTGTCGGTGACAACCAGTTCGTCGATGCACGATTCGTTGATGCGGCTCACCGCCGGACCGGACAACACCGGGTGGGTGATGTAGGCCACCACTTTCTCGGCGCCGTTGTCTTTCAGCGCTTCGGCGGCCTGGCAAAGCGTGCCCGCGGTGTCGACCAGATCGTCGATCATCACGCAGGTCTTGCCGTCCACGCTGCCGATAATGTTCATGACCTTACTTTCGTTGGCCCGCGGGCGACGCTTGTCGATGATGACCAGGTCAGCGTCATCGAGCCGTTTGGCCAATGCCCGCGCCCGGACCACGCCGCCAACGTCGGGCGACACCACCACAAGATTGTCGAATTTTTGCTTCCAGACATCCCCCAACAACACCGGCGAGGCGTAGACGTTGTCGACGGGGATATCGAAGAAGCCCTGGATTTGTTCGGCGTGCAGGTCGACCGTCAGCACGCGGTTGACCCCGGCGGTCATCAGCAGGTTGGCCACCAGCTTGGACGAGATGGCAACACGCAGCGCGCGGGGACGCCGGTCCTGACGGGCGTAGCCGAAAAACGGAATCACCGCCGTGATGCGCGACGCCGACGCCCGGCGGCACGCATCCACCATGATCAACAACTCCATCAGGTGGTCGTTGGTCGGCGGGCAGGTGGGCTGGACGATGAACACATCGCGACCCCGAATATTCTCGAGAATCTCGACGTTGATTTCACCGTCGCTGAAGCGGCCTACGTTGGCCTGCCCCAACGGCATCATCAGGTGTCGCGCGATCGCCTTCGCGAGTGCGGGGTTTGCGTTACCCGCAAACACCACCATTGAACCTCGATCAACCTGCACGGTCCCACGTCCTTAAGGATTGACGGCCCGCGTCGACAACGGCGTCGACGCGGTCTGAAAAATGGCTGGGGTGGCAGGACTCGAACCTGCGCATCACGGGATCAAAACCCGTTGCCTTACCAACTTGGCTACACCCCATCAATGTGGACACCGCGGGCAGGGCGCTCACAATGCCAGCCCGCTATTTTGTGGCGATCATGGAGCCAAGTCAACGCATCCCGAGCGCGGCGCGGGGCATCAGCTCCACCGGCCTGGCGGGTGCCGAGACGGGCGCCGCGGTGGGGCTTTCCCACCGGTTTAGCACCAGTTTGAGCCGCGTGCCGTCCCGCGTGAGCGTGACCCGCCGCGGCAGCGGGCCGGCCGGCGTGTCGGAGAGGTCCCGCACCAGCACCTCCCATCCCGACTGTTCGAACCGGCGCACGGCGGAGTCCGGGGCTTCGTATTCTATGAATCCCGGGCCCGGCGCGGGCACGCCGAGGGCCCAGAATCTAAGTTCCGACAAGGGTGCCTCAAAGCCCAGCGCCGCACTAAGCGCATCGCCAGGGTCGTCGAACGTCTGCTCGTTGTTCTGCTGACGAATGGACGCGAGGCCAGGGTGACCGAGCACCTCAGTCTGGCCGATACCAACCGGCCCGGACAAGAATATGTTGAACGTTGTCCCCTGCTGGATCCAGCGGAGACGGGCATTGTAGCCCTTGCCGTCCACCGCAGCCCCGAGCCGGCCAATGGCGTCGAAACTGTCAGCGAGTGCCCTTAGCCGGGCGTCGTCCGTCGGCGCGAGCGGATTAACCGACGGGTCGTCGGCCGTCACCGGCTCAGTGCGCGACGAGTGCGCACAACCGGACAGCAAAACCAGGGCCGCCGCCACCGCGGCCGCCGAGCGTAAAAGCCTCACAGTCCCAAGCGCGTCTTTACATCGAGGAGCTTGTCATTATCCGGCGCGCGCAGGAGCGCGTTGGTCAAAAGCCGCGCTGCGCCTTTCTGATCGCCCTGGTGATAGAGCACCTCAATCAGATGCGCCGCAATCTCAATGTCCGGAAAACGCGCATAGGCCTGTTCGAGCAGCGACTGGGCCTCGTTAAGGTTGCCGCGCTTGAACTGCACCCATCCAAGACTGTCGATGATGGCCGGACTGTCGCTGTTCAACTGGTACGCCCGTTCGATCAATTCATATGCCTCGTCTACCTGGTCAGTCCGGTCGGCCAGCGTGTAACCCAGCGCGTTCAGGGCGTCGGGGTCGTTCGGGTCCCGTGCCAGAACGAGCCGCAGCTGGTGGAGGGCATCGTCGACCCGGTCGAGATCTTCGAGCAGAAACGCGCGCGCGTACTCAACACGGACTTCATTCGGATAAGCCGCCAATACGTCGTCGTAAAGCGTCAACGCGCGGTCTGTCTGGTCGTCGGCGATCAGAATTTCACCCTGACCCAGTGCCATGTCCACGGTGTACCGCGGCTGCGCGGCCGCAAAGTTCTCAAGGTGCTGCAGCGCCTCGTCGGTTTTACCCTCAAGTGACAAGATGCCGGCGACGCGAAGCTGCGATGGCGCGGCGTTCGGGCCTTCGATCACCTGACTGTACAAGCGAACCGCACGGCGCATCTGGTTCTGCGATTCGGCGATACTCGCAAGGTAATACATCGCATCGTACGCATTGCGGCCGGTGGCAAGCAGTTGCGTGAACATGGCCTGTGCGCCATCGAGATCGCCGAGCTTGAGGTACAGCAACCCAAGCGCACGCAGTGCACCCGGATTGCTGCGGTCGTCACGCAGCACCTGCTCGAGCACAATTTGCGCTTCGTCTTCACGCCCGACACCGGCCAGCAGCGAGCCGTATTCGAGCCGTTCCGAGATGGCGTTATTGCCACCAATGCGCTCGGCCGCGTAATTGATGCCGTCTTCAATGTCGCCGCCGGCGATCAGTGCGCGCGCGTAGAGCAGGCTGGCATGGGCCCAATCGGGCGCCAGCTCGCTCGCGCGAAGCGCGGCATCGCGCGCCGCTGCCGTGTCGCCTGTCCGCAGCGCCACCAGACCGTGGGCGTAGTGCGCCCGAGATGCCCCATCGTTCTCCCGCGCTATTTCACGCGCGACCGCCAGCGAGGCGGCCGGTGTATTTTCCTGCAGCAGCAGGGTGGACAGACCCAGAAAACGCTCCTCGCGTTCACTGTCGAGCCGGGCCAGCCACTCCCGCGCCGCCGACTGTGCGGTGTCGGTATCGCCCTCACGCAACGCAAGGCGCAGCTGATACTGCAGGGCCTGTGTGCTGCCCGGATCGAGTGCGCGCCATCGCTTAACCGCGACTCGCGCCGCGTCATCGCGACCAGCATCAAACGCCACTTCGGTCGCACGCTCGGCCACATCGTCATCATCGCTGTAGCGAGCGGCGGCCACATACTCATCGACCGCCACGTCGTAGCGATTCTTTTGCAGAGCCAGTTCGGCACGCAGCAAGTGGTAACTTGCCGCGCCTGCACGGGTCTCGAAGCCCTCCGGGATCGGCTCGGCGACCGGCTCGGGCGTCGCAGCGTCGCCTGTGGTGGCACAACCGGAGAAAAGGGTCAGAGCAAGCGCGGAGAACGCGCCGCCTGCGGCACGGATCACGTATCGATTCAAGGGTGGAATCCTGTGTCAGCTGTACCCACATAATAGCGCATCCGGGTCTGTAGACGCTTGTTTTGACGGGCCGCTTATCTGACAATCGTGGTGTACACAAAAAACCGTCGATCCAATTGACGCGCTCGGGATGAGTCTTTACCTCATAGGCATCAATCACCGTACGGCGCCGGTGGAACTGCGCGAACACGTCGCGTTCGATCCCACTGAACTGCCCGCCACCCTCATCGACCTGGCGTCACTGCCCGGTGTCGCCGAGTCGGCGATCCTGTCCACATGTAATCGCACCGAGATCTATGCGGCTCTGGACGGGGCGCCGGAGGTCGTGCGCTCGTGGCTGACCGACAAATTTCCCGACCACGTCGACGCGAGCCAGTTCGTTTATGAGTTAACCGATCACGAGGTGGTCAATCACGCCTGCAAAGTGGCGTGCGGGCTGGATTCGGCGGTTCTCGGCGAGCCTCAGATCCTTGGTCAGATGAAAGATGCGTATCGGCTCGCACAAGCACAGGCGTCAGCGGGACCACGTCTGCATCGCTTGTTCCAGCACACGTTCAGCGTCGCGAAGAAAGTCCGCACCAAAACCGCCATCGGCGAGAGCTTCGTATCAGCGGCGTCGGCCACCATTGAATTGGCGCGTCAGGTTTTCAGTGGCTTCGAGAAGCGCACTGCGCTGTTGATTGGCGCCGGGGAGATGATCGAGCTGACGCTTAAACATCTGCGCAACCAGAAACTGGGTCAGGCCATCATCGCCAACCGCAGTCTGGAGCGCGCCAGAGCTTTGGCACAAAAACACGATGCGCTGGTGATCGGCCTGGATCAAATCGAATCGCAAATGCACAACGCTGACCTCGTGATCTCGTGCACGGCCAGCCCCAATCGCATTGTTGAAATAGCCCATGTCAAAGCCGCGCTGGCGCGACGCCGTCGACAACCGATGATGTTGATGGATCTGGCCGTTCCGCGGGACATCGATCCCGACGTCGGTTCGCTGTCGGATGCCTACCTCTACACAGTCGACGACCTGCGACAGGTGGTCACCGCGAATCAGGCCGCGCGCAACGAAGCAGCGGGCGATGCGAGCGCGATGATCGATCAGTACACCGGCGAGTTCATCCGTCACCAGGATGCGCTTCAGGCCGTACCGCTGATCAAATCGGTTCGCAGCCAGTTGAAGAGCGTTCGGGATCAGGCGCTTGCGGAGGCACAGCGCCAGATCGCGGCCGGCCGCGCGGTGGACGATGTGCTGGAGCGGATGGCCGATACCATTACCAACCGCCTGCTTCACGAGCCCAGCACCAAATTGCGCGAAGCCGGCCAGCAAGGCGACCAGGAACTGCTTGACGTCGCCAGCCGGCTGTTTGGCATCGGTAAGGACTGACCTGGCGTGCGCGCCGTCCTGTCCGAGCGGCTGGAGCAGCTGACCGAGCGCTTTGATGAAGTGCAGGCCCTGCTCGGCCAGCCCGACGTCATCGCCGACCAGCCGCGATTCCGGGATTTGTCGATCGAGTACGCCCGTCTCGAACCGGTCGCCCGCGATTTTGCGCGTTACGGCGCCATAGCCGGCGAACTCGAAGATGTGGTCGCGATGCTCGACGACGACGACCCCGAACTGCGCGACATGGGCCGCGACGAGCAAAAGCGCCTGACCGAGGAACGCGCCACTCTGGAAGATCAGCTCAAGGTACACCTGATCCCGGTGGACCCCAACGACCAGCGCGACGTGTACCTTGAAATACGCGCGGGAACGGGCGGCGACGAAGCGGCGATTTTCGCCGGCGACCTGTTTCGTATGTACAGCCGCTACGCCGAGGAACGCCAATACGGGATAGAGGTCATCAGCCAGAGCGACGGTGAACACGGCGGGTTCAAGGAAATCATCGCGCGCGTGAGTGGCAACGATGTGTACGGCCGCCTCAAATTCGAATCCGGCGCGCATCGCGTTCAAAGGGTGCCCGCGACCGAGTCACAGGGACGCATTCACACCTCGGCGTGCACCGTCGCGGTCCTGCCTGAAGTCGATGAGGTTGATTCGATCGACATAAACCCGTCTGACCTTCGCATCGACACCTATCGCGCATCGGGCGCCGGCGGCCAGCACGTGAACAAAACCGACTCGGCCGTGCGGATTACCCACCTGCCAAGCGGGATCGTCGTTGAGTGTCAGGATGAGCGCTCGCAGCACAAGAACAGGGCGCGCGCCGAATCGTTGCTGAAGGCCCGGCTGCTGTCCGAAGAACAGAATCGCCAGCAATCCGAACAAGCGCAGCAGCGCAAACTCCTGGTCGGTTCCGGGGACCGGTCCGAGCGGATTCGGACCTACAACTATCCGCAGGGCCGCGTGACAGATCACCGCATTAATCTCACGCTGTACAAGCTCGATGAGATCATCACAGGGGGGCTCGACCCCGTCATAGATCCGTTGCTGCAGGAGCACCAGAGCGAAGCACTCGCATCCCTTGGGGTGACCTGACCGCGGTGTCAGGCTGCGGCGGCGACCGGCTCCTCCATAGGCAACCGCACCACCAGACAGGCGCCGTCCTGATAACCGGGATCGAAAGACAACGATCCGCCGTGGGCAATGCAGATCGTCTTCGACAAATAAAGACCAAGACCTGTGCCACCGGACTCACGATCGCGCGCTTCCTCGTTGCGGAAGAACGCTTCACCAAAGTGCTGCTTCTGCCGCTCAGTGAGACCGGGCCCGTTGTCGAGTACACACATCACAAGCGTGCCGGCCTCCTCGTGCGCAGTGACGCGTACCGTGGATCCGTCAGCGGCGCCGTAACGCAGCGCATTGCTGATCAGGTTCTTCATCAGCAAAAGAACGCGCCTTGGGTCGATCTGAGCCTCAAGCGGCTGGGACCGAATGGACAACTCGATTTGCTGACGATTCGGTTTGAAGTACTGCTCGATCAGGTCCTCGAGCAGATCGTTGACCTCGACGGTCTCCCGATTGAGCGCCGCATGGCGGTTATTCAACGTCTCGGCAACCAGCAGAACGTCGATAATCGACTCCATTTCCGACACTTCTTCGCGCAGCTGTTTGCGATGCGCATCGTCGTCGACGAACTCGCTGGCGAGCTGGAGCCGAGACAAGGGTGTGCGCAACTCGTGACTGATGCCGATCAGGAGCGCGCGTTTGGCGTCAAGCATCGCCTGTACGTCGCTGGCCATCGCATTGACATCGGCGGCGAGCTCGCCGAGTTCATCGCCGCGCACATCCTTGATGCGATGCGTGAAATTACCACGACCAATCCGCGCGGCGCCCTCGCGGATCGCACTGATGGGACGAAAAAGCCAGCGCACCGCGAGGTAGCCCAGCAGCAAACAGATCAGACCGACGATGGTGATGACGATACGCACGTCGACGACACGTTGCGTGTCGCCCATCTTGGGCGTCGACACCACGATGGCGTAGTCGCCGCGCTGGAGTTTCAAAAAACCGTGACCGTCGGTACGTGCAAACTCAACATCCCTGAGTTTGGCAAGCCAGCCACTGTTATCACCGAAAAACGCGCTATCGCCAAACCTCAGCGACGCAAGCTCGGGGAAGCGCGGGTCGGAGGCCCAGTTCACTCCGGGGCCGCTCAGACGTATATCCACCGGCACGCGCTCCACGATGCCCATGGCGCGATCAACACGGGGCGGGTCGCCGATGTCATTCAGCACGTAGTCCACATGCAGCGCCAAGTGCGCACTGACCAGATCGCGCATGCTGTCAACGCGATACACGTACTGAAGTGCGAGGGTCACGCCGTAGATGAACACAGCCGCCAGCAGCACAAAAATGGCCAGCAGCCGAAACCACAGCGATCGTGGAAGAGCCCGCAGCACGGGTCAGCCTCAGGCGTCGGCGGCGGGTTCGTCGCTCGGCGCGGCGGTGTCCGCGTCGTCCGTATTTTGCGCGTGCCCGACGAAGCAATATCCCAACCCCCACACCGTCTGGATAAACCGCGGTGGCTTCGTGGTGTCGCCCAGCTTGTTGCGCAATCGACTCACCATGATGTCGACGGAACGGGTGAAGATCTCGGTGTCAATGCCGCGCAATTTGCCGAGGATCTCATCCCGAGACAATTTTCGGCCCGGGTTACTGGCGAGGAACAGCAGCAGTTCGTATTCCATGGTTGTCAAAGGCACCACCACATCGCTCAGCGTGACCGCGCGTGCTTTCGTGTCGATGTGAAGATCGCCAAAGACCAGATCACCTTCTTCGCGGGCGGGCATGATGTCGGAGGTGCGGCGCAGGATGGTCTGGATGCGAGCCACGAGCTCACGCGGTTCGAACGGCTTACCCAGATAATCGTCGGCGCCAATTTCAAGCCCCACGATACGGTCGGTCACCTCACCGCGGGCGGTCAACATAATGATCGGAATCGCGCTCTCTCGGCGGATCAGACGGCATAGTTCGAAACCGTCCTTGCCAGGCAACATAACGTCGAGAATGACAAGCTCGGGCTCCAGATCGCGCAGTTTGCGCATGCCCTCAACGCCATCGACCGCACTGGCGGCGCGAATTTCGAAGCGAGCGAGATAGGCCTTAAGCAGGTCGGTGTGACGACGGTCGTCGTCGATAATCAGTACATTAGTCACGCGAGACATGTTAGCGGTCAGCCCTCTGCTATTTTGTCACCATCCGTGACGGGATACAGAACGAAACATGTCGATACGGCGATAAGACCCGGTACGGCGTGCCTCCCCCTTATATTAACAGCGTTGCACTCGTCCGCGCATCGCTCCTCCCTCCTCCGCGCTGCCCAAGTCGACTGCCGCAAGCCTTAATCGGTGATCAAAAGGCGACGCAATGAACTCAGAGCAAAAACAAAACATGCGGACTGGCGCGGAGTCGGTCATCACACTGATCATATTCAAGCTCAGTTGGCTTGCCATCGTTTTCGGCGCTGTCTGGGAACGTCCGTGGCTGGGGCTGCTCGCGATCGGCGGCTTCTTTGCCTACGAAGTGGTGGCGCGGGGCCGCCGCGCGGTCGTATTTCCGGCGCTCGTCGTCGGTGCACTCGGCTTTGCGGTGGACAACATCTACGTGCTGTCAGGCCTCATTTCGTTCAGCACAGACAGCGTGGGCTACGCCCCGTACTGGATGGCGCTATTGTGGGTCAACTTCGCGCTGATCGTCGAGCACGGTCTGGTGTTCCTGCACAACCGACCGTTGCTCGCCGCATTGCTGGGCGCCATCGGCGGTCCGTCCGCCTATCTCGCCGGCGTCAAACTCGGGCTGATCGGCCTCGACGTCGCGCCCGCCGCTGTCCTAAGTGTAATCGCGTTAACTTGGGCGCTGGCCATGCCCCTGATGCTCTCGGCGCTCCGTGGGCCGGCCCGCCGCGCGCCGCAGGTCAGCAACTACGCCTCCAGCGACTCAAGCGCCTGAACCACGTCGGCGGCCAGGTCCTCGAACGCTTCGATCCCCACAGAAAAACGAACCAAGTGGTCACCCATCCCAAGCGCTGCCCGCTTTTCAGGCGGCACCGAGGCGTGGGTCATGATCGCCGGGTGGTTGATCAGCGATTCAACGCCACCGAGACTCTCCGCCAGCGCGAACACTCGTAGGCGCTCAAGAAAACGCGACGCGTTCTGTGCACCGCCGCGGATGAACGCCGTGACCATGCCTGTGTAACCTGACATTTGGCGCGATGCCAGGTCGTATTGCGGGTGATCAGGAAGTCCGGGGTAAATCACGCGCTCGATACCCGGTTGCGACTGCAGGAACTCGGCCATGGCCTGGCCGTTTGCGTTGTGGCGCTCCATGCGAATGGCGAGCGTTTTCAAGCCACGCAAAGCCAGGAAGCTGTCAAACGGTCCGACGACCGCGCCGCAGGAGTTTTGCAAAAACCCGAGCTGCTCGCCGAGGTCATCACGCGCGGTCACGGCCACGCCGCCGATCATGTCCGAGTGACCGTTCAGATATTTGGTGACCGAGTGCATCACGATATCAACACCGAAATCGAGCGGCCGCTGGTTGAACGGGGTGGCAAACGTGTTGTCCGCAACACAGAGGATGTTATGTTCGCGCGCGACAGCGGCAAGTGCCTCGAGGTCCGCAATCTTCAGCATCGGATTGGTCGGTGTCTCGATCCACAGCAGCCTCGTTTCCGGGCGAATCGCGGCGCGAACCGCATCGACATCGGACAGATCCACGAAACTGAATGAGAGATTGGCGGAGCGCTGGCGAACCTTGTCGAACAACCGGAATGTCCCACCGTAAAGGTCATCCATGGCGATAACGTGCGAACCGGCGTCGATCAGTTCGAGGATCGTGCTGGTCGCCGCCATGCCGGAAC
>JBCCMA010000034.1:0-24147 GCA_039026595.1 Pseudomonadota bacterium | reverse complement strand
CCCGGCCAGCGCCTGCTGATGGTGCGGGACATTACCGAACGCGAGCGGGAGAACCGCATCCGCGCCGACTTTGTCGCCAATGCCTCCCATGAGCTGCGCACGCCCCTGACCGTACTTCTCGGCTACCTGCATTCGATGCAGGAGGACAGCAGCGTACCCACGCACTGGCAGGAACCGATGGAGGAAATGGCCAGTCAGGTGGGTCGTATGCAGGCGCTGGTCGAGGATTTGTTGCACCTCAATCAACTGGAAAGCACGGTCGACGCCCCCACCGATCCGGTGCCTCTTCGCAAGTTGATCAAACGCGTCTGCAAAGACGCCAAACGCATGGCCGGTGAGCGGCTGAACGTAGATTGGGAGTGCGATGAGCATGTGAGCCTTCTGGGCGACCGCAAGGTATTGCGCTCCGTACTGACTAATCTGGTGTCCAACGCGGTGCGGTTTACACCGCGCGGAGGTCGCGTGCACATACGTTGGCAAGTGGACGAACGCGGCGGTCACATCGAAGTCACCGATACAGGCATCGGGATTGCGGCCGAAGATTTTAGCCGGCTGACAGAACGCTTCTACCGTACCGATCGCGGCCGCGCGCGGCACGACGGCGGGACGGGTATTGGCCTGGCCATTGTCAAACACGGCCTGTCGATCCACCAGGCGCGACTGGAAATCGAAAGCGAAATAGATCGCGGCAGCACATTTCGCTGCGTTTTCCCGGCGGCCCGGATCATCGCACAGGCAGGTGCTACACTCTCGGCCCAAACGGATGAGGTGAACCATGGATAACGCCGAATTCAGTCAACATACATCGCGTCGTTTCAACGAGGAGCTTGAAGCGCTGCGCAACCACGTCCTGCGCATGGGCGGGCTGGTGCACGAGCAGCTCACCCGCGCCATCGACGCCGTCATCGAGAGCGACAGCGCGCTCGGCCTGCAGGTTGCGCACGACGATTACAAGGTCAACCGCATGGAAGTCGCCATCGACGAGGAGTGCGCCCACATCCTCGTGCGCCGGGCGCCCGCCGCGATGGACCTCCGCCTGATCGTCGCGGTCATCAAGACGATTACCGATCTCGAGCGCGTTGGTGACGAAGCCGAGAAAATCGGATACCTCGCATCGCGCCTTGCCGCCATGGAACGGCCGCGCAATCGCTACCTTGAGCTGCGCAACCTGGGCGAGCACGTTTCAACGATGCTCACACAGTCGCTGGACGCCTTCTCCAGTCTGGACGTTGACGCCGCGCGTCGCGTGGTGGCGGCCGACAAGAACGTCGACCACGAGTACGAAATGATCGCGCGCCAGTCGATCACCTTCATGATGGAGGACCCGCGGGACATCAAGCGCGTGATGGACGTACTGTGGGCAGCGAGGGCGCTGGAGCGCATTGGCGACCATGCGAAGAACATCTGCGAGTACGTGATCTTCCTTGTTCTGGGGAAAGATATCCGACACCTGAAAATAACAAACCTCGACGAGGACGACGCAGCCGCTGCGGACGAACAAATCAGTGAATGACCAGACCCTGAGCCCGACGCATGCCGAACCGCTCGCGTCCGACCACGAGCCTAAATCGGCCACCTACACCACCGTGGGCGACTTCAAAGCAGCGGACCCGGTGATGCGGGCGCGCAAGATCGATGTGTTCTACGCAGATAATCAAGCCATCGACAACGTCAGCCTCGATTTTGGACGCAATGAAGTCGTCGCCTTGATCGGACCATCCGGATGCGGCAAATCCACTTTTTTGCGCTGTCTGAATCGTATGAACGACACCATTGATATCGCCCGGGTAACGGGTGAGATCACGCTGTACGACGAAGACATTTACAGCAAGAGGATGGACGTTGTCCTTTTGCGCGCGCGCGTCGTCATGGTTTTCCAGAAACCCAATCCGTTTCCCAAATCGATCTATGAAAACGTTGCGTACGGACCGCGTATCCACGGTCTGGCCAAGGACCGGGCCGAACTCGACGACATCGTCTTTACCAGCCTGCGCAAGGCCGGGCTGTTTGATGAGGTCAAAGACCGGCTTGACGAACCGGGCACCGGCCTGTCGGGGGGTCAGCAGCAACGGCTTTGCATTGCACGCACGATTGCGGTCGATCCGGAAGTGATCCTGATGGACGAGCCGTGCTCTGCACTCGACCCCATTGCGACGGCGCGGATCGAAGATCTGATCGACGAGCTTTCGCAGAAGTACACCATCGCCATCGTGACGCACTCGATGCAACAGGCCGCCCGTGTGTCCCAGCGTACGGCGTACTTCCATCTGGGTCGCCTGATCGAAGTGGGCAAAACCGACGATATTTTCACGAACCCCCAGCACAAGCTGACGGAAGACTACGTGACCGGGCGTTTTGGCTGACGCTGGCTTTTTTACCCAGCCTCCGCCGGAGCCGACGACGGTCCGACTGATCGATGACCGCCGGATGCACGTTCGGCGCGTGTTCTGCATCGGTCGCAATTACGCCGACCATGTTGCCGAAATGGGGGGCCACGTCGACCGCGATCCCCCGGTGTTTTTTACCAAGCCGGCGGATGCAGTGATGTGCGAACCCGACACGATCCCGTGGCCGATCGGCACCCGCGATTTGCACCATGAAGTGGAATGGGTCGTAGCGCTCGTGGATGGGGGTCGCGACCTCTCCAGAGAGGCCGCGGCGGGCTGCGTTGGCGCCCATGCGGTGGGACTGGACCTCACGCGTCGCGACCTGCAACTGACCGCAAAGGAGACGGGCGGGCCGTGGGACACGGCCAAAGCGTTTGATTACAGCGCGCCGGTCAGCGCGCTGGTCCCCGGCGGGCTGGACACCGTCGCGGCCAATACGCCGCTTGTACTCGAGGTTAACGGCAAGCGCAGACAGACCTCGACGGTCGATCACATGATCTGGACGGTACCCGCCCTGCTTGCCGAACTCTCCAGGCTCTTTGAGCTGAAGTGCGGCGATCTGGTCTTCACCGGCACACCGGCGGGGGTCGCGTCGCTCGCGCCCGGGGACAAACTGGATGCCCGTCTGGGCAGTCTGGCCAGACTTACAACGGCCATGGGCAGGCCGTAGCGGTTCGCGTCATCCGGCAGCCGCTGTTGGTTGAATCACTTCCGTCACGGACTCGTCGACCTGGACCTGATTGCGACCCGACCGCTTCGCGCGGTACAGCGCCGCATCAGCCTGCTCCAGAAACTCACGTTTGGTGCGCGACACGCAGGGCTCGACAGTGGCAACGCCGGCGCTAACGCTTAGCATGCCGTCGAGGGGATGTTCCAGATCGAGGTCGATTACACTCTCGCGGATCGTCTCGGCCACACGAACCGCCCCGGCGGTATCCGTATTGGGCAGCAATACCGCAAACTCCTCGCCGCCGATCCGGCACATCTGATCCCCATGGCGCGCTGCGGAGCGACGCAACGTCTCGCCGACGAGCTTCAGAACGGCATCCCCTTCGAGATGACCGTACGCATCGTTGTACGCCTTGAAGTGGTCCACATCGACAAGAATCACCGACACCGGCACGCGGCGTCCGGACAACCGCGCCCATTCGGCGTCGAGTGCCTTGTCAAAACTGCGCCGGTTACCCAGACCCGTCAGAGCGTCCTGGTAAGACAACACCTTCAGTTTTGGCAACGTGCGATCGACAACACGGCGCAGCCTGTCGCGCTCCATCAAGAGTGCTTCATTTTCGTCGGCGGTCCGCGATAACGTCCGCGCCAGTGACATCATCTGACGACGCACGCCGCCGCAGTCGGCGTTGGCGTTGGCGTTGGCGTTGGCGTCAAAGCGAAGTAAAAAGTAGCGGCGCCCGCCCGATGTCATGGCATCCAGTTCGCGAAGTGACAGGCGCATAGGGCTTTGATCGGCGCGGGTAATCAGCTCGGCCGGAACATCGTGGCCGGCGAGCATCGCCGAGCGCACCGCGCAGGCAACCCGGGTGGGGTCTTTGAACACATCATTCAGATGCGCCTGACGCCCGCTCAGCGTTGGGAACTGCCGCACGGCCACGGGATTGGCGGCAAGCACGCTCCCGGTGGAGTCGCAGATCAATGCCGCCTCGGGCAGCGCTTTCAGGAGCGCGGCAGCCGGAAGTTCGGTCAGTGTGTTTTTTGTGTTGGTCGTCACATTTGAAATAATAATGATCCACAGTGCGGCGCTCGTGCTTTAGCCGAAAACTGTGACTCGATTCACAATTCACGACGGATTTGCGGCAAGTCATGCGGGCTGGACACGAACCGAATTGCTGTTGGTGCGCAAATTATGTTGCCTGTGCGCACATTGAAACGCGTCGCGCTCTGGTACGCTCACGCACTGCGACGGCGTCGTCGCGCCCGACAATGACCCGGCTGTCATGAGCTCACCACACACGCGCCACGCTGGCGTGTGCCTACACATCACGGCACTCCCCGGCCCGTATGGCGTCGGATCGCTGGGCCAGCACGCGCGACAGTTTATCGATCAGCTTCAGGCAAGCGGCGTGACTCTGTGGCAGGTGCTTCCCACCGGCCCCACCGGTTACGGTGACTCGCCCTATCAGCTGCTTTCCGTCTTCGCCGGCAATCCGATGCTGATCGATGTTGAGCACCTGTTCGAACTCGGACTGGTGACCCGGGCCGAGCTGGGCCGACTGCCTGAAGGGTCGGTACACGATGTGCAGTTTGGCGAGATCGTCGGCCCTCGACGCGCCCTGCTCGCCATCGCCGCCAGACGTTTTCTGGCGCAGGCAGGCGCCGCTGCGCACGGTGGATTCACCGGGTATTGCCGCGCCCATGATGCCGTCTGGTTGCACGACTTCGCTCGCTTCAGCGTTCTCAAATCCGCCCACGGCGAGCGCCCGTGGACGGAGTGGCCCGCAGAGTTTGCCTCGCCAGACGCCGCCACACTGGCCGAGGTAGACCGGCGCTTCAGCCTGGAAATCCAGAGCATCAAGGCGCAACAGTATCTGTTCCAGATTCAGTGGGATCGCCTGCGCGGCTACGCGCAACATCGCGGCGTTCGGTTGATCGGCGACGCACCGATCTATGTCGCGCATGACAGCGCCGACACCTGGGCGCGGCGCGATCTGTTCCAGTTCGATTCGGATCAGGCGTTGCGCGCCGTGGGCGGCGTACCGCCGGATTATTTCAGCGCTGACGGTCAACTCTGGGGCAATCCGCTCTACGACTGGCCTGCGCATGCACGCGACGAATTCGCATGGTGGCGAGACCGGCTCGCACGCGCCGAGGCGCTCACCGATATCCTGCGCATCGATCACTTTCGCGCGTTCGAGGCGTACTGGTCTGTCCCCGCCGCGGCCACCACCGCGCGCGACGGCCAATGGCAAACCGGTCCGGGCGATGCGTTTTTGCATGCCGTCGCCGAGCATTTGCCTGACCTGTCCATCCTCGCCGAGGACCTCGGTGTTATCACACCGCAGGTGCAGGCCCTTCGGCAGAGGCACGGCCTGCCGGGCATGGCCGTTCTGCAGTTTCTTGTGGACGAGCCGGGATTCCACCCGTCTCACATCGAAGAAGACCGGGCGTGTTACACAGGCACGCACGACAACGACACCACGCGCGGCTGGTTTGAGTCCGGCGACCGACCGGAGGACGACGCGCGGCGCGCGCGCACGCTCGCCATCACACAAGGCAAGGCGGCCTCGGTCGCGTGGGATTTGTTCTGCACGGCGCTGTACAGCCAGGCACGCTTTGCGATCGCACCAATGCAGGACCTTCTGAACCTGCCGTCGAACAGCCGCTTCAACGAGCCGGGCACCACCGAGAACAACTGGCGCTGGCGTCTGCAACCGTCCGATTTTGATCCGACGTTACAGGCGTCTCTCGCCGCCGCGGTGGCCGCCAGCGGCCGCTAGGCCACTTTATTTTGCCGGTGGCCGCGCTTAATCTGACGCGCACAGAAATCAAGCGGGGGGATCCATGGACCAGAACGCAGCCGAACAGCGGGCCGATTTGATCGACACGGCAGGCGGTCGTCACGTCAGCAAGCTCACGCGCGAAACGCTGGCCCTCGTACTCGCCGGTGGACAGGGCAGTCGGTTGCATGAGCTGACCACCTGGCGCGCGAAGCCCTCGCTCTACTTCGGCGGTAAATTCCGCATCATCGACTTCGCACTGTCCAACTGCATCAACAGCGGCGTGCGACGCATTGGCGTGCTCACGCAGTACAAGGCTCACTCCCTGATTCGACACCTCGTGCATGGATGGTCGCAGTTCCACGCTGGCAGTCGCGAGTTCGTCGAAATTCTTCCGGCTTCGCAGCGCATCGGCGGTGAGTGGTATCGCGGGACCGCTGATGCCGTGTACCAGAACCTCGACATCATCCGCACGCACGATCCAAGGTTTGTGCTGATCCTCGCCGGCGACCATGTGTACAAGATGGACTACGGTCCACTCTTGGCGCACCACGCCCGGCATCGCGCGGACATGACAGTGTGCTGCGTCGAGGTGCCCATCGAAGAGGCCGCCGGGCAGCTCGGCGTCATGAGCGTTGATGAGAACGGCCGCGTCACGGGCTTTGAGGAAAAGCCCGAGAACCCCACGCCCATGTACGGCAAGACGGGCACCTGCCTGGCCTCAATGGGTAATTACGTGTTCAACACCCACTTTCTGTACGAACAGGTGATCAAGGACGCGGACGATCCGAAGACGCAGCATGACTTCGGCAAGAACATCATTCCATCGATCATCGATCGCTACGGCGTATACGCCTATCCCTTGAATGACCCGGAAACCGGCAAGCAGGCCTATTGGCGGGACGTGGGTACGCTGGACGGCTACTACGATGCGAACATGGAGCTTGTCAGCGTCTCGCCGGAGTTCAATCTCTACGACAAGGAATGGCCGATCTTCACCCACCAGATGCAGGCACCGCCGGCTAAATTTGTGTTCAACGACGATCAACGGCGCGGAATGGCGGTGGACTCAATGGTCTCTGGTGGTTGCGTGATTTCCGGCGCCGAACTGCACGGCTCGCTGCTCTTCTCCAACAGCCATGTGCATTCCTACACCAAGGTGCACGATTCGGTCATCCTGCCGGAAGTGGAGATCGGCGAGCATTGCACCATCCGCCGCGCCATTGTTGACCGCGGTGCGCACATACCGGAGGGCACGCGGATCGGGTTCGATCCTGAGGAAGACCGTGCGCGCGGCTTCCGCGTCACCGATTCTGGTCTGGTGCTGGTCACGCCGGACATGCTGGGCCAGCAGCTGCATTTTATCCGTTGAATCAGGACGACGTTACCCGCCAGGTTAATCGACTGGTGCACGGTCACGGGGATGACCCCTTTGCCACCCTCGGGCGCCACATGGTGGGCGATCGAGTCGTCGTGCGCTGCCTTTGGCCCCGCGCCGAACACGTCGTCTTGATCGGCCCCGACGGAACCCACCTTGCCGACATGTCACGCGTTCACGATGAGGGCGCGTTCGAAGGTGAGTTGCCGTCGTGGTGCGATTACCGACTGCGGGCGACGGACGCGCGCGGACGCGTCGCCGAGCAACACGATGCGTACCGCTTCGGCACGCCGTTGAGCGATCTGGATCTGCATCTGATCGGAGAAGGCACGCACGAGTATCTGTATCGCAAACTTGGCGCGAACGTGTGCGTGATGGACGGCGTACGCGGCGTGCATTTCGCGGTCTGGGCGCCCAACGCACAGCGAGTAAGTGTGGTTGGGTCGTTCAACGGGTGGGACGGGCGTCGTCACGTTATGCGTCGCCACCACGAGGCCGGCGTGTGGGATATTTTCGTACCGGAGATCGACGCAGGCGAACCGTACAAATACGAGCTGATCGCCGCGGACGGGCACAAGCTACCGCTCAAGGCCGACCCGATGGGTCGCTTTGCCGAACCGCCGCCGGGCAACGCGTCGCGCGTTGAAAACAGCGACCACCGTTGGCGTGACCACGACTGGATGAAAGGGCCGCGCGCCACGGCCAATCAGCCAGACGCCCCGATCAGCATTTATGAGGTGCACCTCGGATCCTGGAAACGCCACGCGGACGGCACGCCACTCGACTATGACGAGCTGGCCAACGAACTGGTCGAATACGCGGCCGACATGGGGTTCACGCATCTGGAACTGATGCCGATCCACGAACACCCCTTTGACGGGTCGTGGGGTTATCAACCGATCGGTTTGTATGCGCCCACCTGCCGGTTCGGCCCGCCAGACGCCTGCCGCAGGCTGATCGACCGGGCTCACCAACGTGGACTGGCCGTCATCATCGACTGGGTGGCCGCGCATTTTCCGCGCGACGCCCACGGCCTGGCTGAGTTTGACGGGACCTGTCTGTACGAACATGCCGATCCAAAACGCGGCGCGCACATGGACTGGGGCACCCTGATCTTCAACCTGAGCCGCCGCGAGGTCGCCAACTACCTCATCGCCAATGCCTTGTACTGGGTGCGCGAATTTCACGTCGATGCCCTGCGCGTGGACGCCGTTGCATCCATGCTTTACCTCGACTACTCACGTGAAGACGGCGAGTGGATTCCCAACGAGCATGGCGGCAACGAAAACCTCGAAGCCATCGAGTTCTTCGCCGAACTAAACGCCAGGGTCAGCGCAGCCGGCGGCACCACCATGGCAGAGGAATCCACAGCGTGGCCCATGGTCTCGCGGCCCGTCAGCGAGGGTGGGCTGGGTTTTGACTACAAATGGAACCTCGGGTGGATGCACGACACGCTGGCCTACCTCTCCGAAGATCCCCTGGCGCGCAAGCATCACCACGACAAAATGACTTTTGGCCTTGTGTACGCGTTCAGCGAGAACTTTATCCTGCCGCTGTCGCATGACGAAGTGGTTCACGGCAAGCGATCACTGCTCGGCCGTATACCCGGCGACCTGCCCGCCCGCCTGGCCACGCTGCGCGCCTATTTCGCGTTTATGTTCGCCCATCCCGGCAAAAAACTGCTCTTCATGGGCGCCGAGCTGGCACAGCACACTGAGTGGGCCTATCAGGGCGAGCTCGACTGGGCGCTGCTGGATGCGCCAGACCATCGACAAACCCAGGCCGCCGTACGTGCGCTAAATGGGCTTTATCGTCAGTGCCCGGCCCTCCATGCAGGCGACGCCCATGAGGCGAGTTTCGAATGGCTGGTGGCTGAAGACCGGGACCACTCTGTTTTTGCGTTTGTCCGCACGTTCGGGGCCGACGAGATGATCCTGTGCGTCAGCAACTTCACGCCGATCGCCCGCTCGCAGTACCGGATCGGACTGCCCCGCGACGGTGCATTCTCGCTCTTGTTTGATTCCTCAAATGTGGGCACGGACACGGACATCGAGCAGGCGAAATTGCTAGACTCCGCGCCGATACCGTCGGACGGACGGACCCGCTCGATCACAGTCGACCTGCCCGCGCTGACCACACTCTATCTGCGCTGGCACGCCGACTAGCGGCGTGCCCGCCCCCGCACTTTCGCCCCGACCCTCGCACGCGCACCGCGCGTGCCCGCAACTGGAAAGACCATGTCAGAGACCAAGGCGACCGAACCCTATCAGCACCTTAAGACCGGCGGCCTGCCGATGGACGCCGACGCCATTGCCCGCGACTTCGCGCATTATTTTGGTCGCACGATGGGACGGCGCCAGCTCAACCTGGAGCGCCCCTACGTTTATCAGGCCCTCGCCATGGCCATCCGCGACCGGTTGGTCGAGCGCTGGAACCACACGCGTGATGCACTGCGCGCCAGCAACGGGCGACGCACCTACTACCTGTCGCTGGAGTTTCTGATCGGCCGGCTGATGCACAACGCGCTGCTGAATCTCGATCTGGAACAGGCCTGCCAAGAGGCCGTCGGGAAGGTTGGACTGTCGCTGTCCGACGTTCTGGATGGCGAACAGGACGCGGGGCTTGGCAACGGCGGATTGGGTCGCCTCGCCGCCTGTTTTCTGGACAGCTGCGCCACGCTGGGACTGCCCGTTATGGGCTACGGCATCCGCTACCACTACGGAATGTTCCGCCAGTGCTTCGAAGACGGCCGCCAGGTTGAAGAACCGGACCAGTGGCTGCGCGACGGATTCGCGTGGGAAATCGAGCGTCAGGAAATCGCACGCCGGGTGAAATTCGGCGGGCGCACGGAGGTGTACGACGACGGCGACGGCGTTCAGCGCCACAGATGGGTCGACACACGCGACGTGCTTGCGGTGCCCTACGATGTTCCCGTACCGGGTTATCGCAACAACGTGGTCAACACGCTCCGACTCTGGTCGGCGTCCGCCACCGACGCCTTCAATCTTGAGGAGTTCAATGCCGGCAGCTACACCGACGCTGTGGCCGCCAAGAACGCCGCTGAGAACATCACGATGGTGTTGTACCCCAACGCCAGCAGCGAAAGCGGCCAGACACTGCGTCTGCAACAGCAGTACTTCCTGGCGTCAGCCAGCCTGCAAGATGTGCTCCGCCAGTGGGTCGAGTACCACGGAGCGGACTTTGACGGCTTTGCCGAGAAACACTGCTTCCAGCTGAACGACACCCACCCGGCCGTCGCCGTTCCGGAACTGATGCGCCTTCTGATGGACGAGCACAATCTCGGCTGGGACGAAGCCTGGAGCGTGACCACCCGGACCATGGCGTACACCAATCACACGCTGCTGCCCGAGGCGCTGGAGATGTGGCCGGTGCGGTTGTTCTCCGTGCTGCTGCCTCGCGTGCTCGAGATCATCTACGAAATCAACGCGCGCTTTCTTGCCGATGTGGACGCCCGCTTCCCCGACGAACCGGCCATGATCGAGCGCATGTCGCTGATCCGGGAAGGCCACGAGCCGATGGTGCGCATGGCTTACCTTGCGATCGTCGGAAGCTTCTCTGTCAATGGCGTCGCCGAGCTGCATTCGCGTTTGCTTCGGGAAGGCCTGTTCAACGACTTCTACAGACTGAGTCCGGCCAAATTCAACAACAAGACCAACGGCGTCACGCAGCGTCGCTGGCTTGCCGCGTGCAATCCCGAACTGAGTGGATTGATCAGCGAGACCATCGGAACGGGGTGGGTCCGCAATCTGGACGAACTAACCGGCCTCAATTCGCACGCCGGGGACAGCGCTTTCCAGTCGCGTTGGCGCGCCATCAAGCAAGCCAACAAGACCCGGCTTGCTGACCTCATTTCAGCGCGCACCGATGTAACGCTGTCGCCGGACATGCTGTTCGATGTGCAGGTCAAGCGTATTCATGAATACAAGCGTCAGCTTCTCAATATCCTGCATGCCATCTATCGATACGATCAGATCAAGCACGGACAGGCTGACGCGTTTGCACCACGCGCCATCCTGATCGGCGGCAAGGCCGCGCCGGGCTACGATATGGCCAAGTTGATTATCAAGTTTGCCAACAACGTGGCGCGGGTGATCAATCGCGATCCGGACACCCGCGACAAGCTGCGACTGGTGTTCATCCCCGATTACAACGTGTCGGCGATGGAGGTGATCTGTCCGGGCGCGGAACTGTCGGAGCAGATCTCCACGGCGGGCAAAGAAGCCTCCGGCACCGGAAACATGAAATTCATGATGAACGGCGCGCTGACCATCGGCACGCTGGATGGCGCCAATGTTGAAATTCGTGAGGCAGTCGGGCCGGAGAACTTCTTTCTTTTCGGGCTCACGGTCGAGGAAATCGACGCGCTCCGACCGCAGTACAACCCGGCCGCCATCGTTACGGCGGACGACGATCTCAACCGCGTCGTCGGGCTCGTGCGCAAGTCGTTTTTCAATCGCTTTGAGCCCGGCTTGTTCGATCCCATTGTGCAGTCGATCCTGAGTCCGTTCGACCCGTGGATGACGGCAGCCGACTTCCGCACGTTTATTGATGCCCAGGCTCGGGTCGATGCCGCATGGCAGAACATCGGCGACTGGAATCGCATGAGTATCCTCAACACGGCCGCATCGGGCCGCTTCTCCACCGATCGCACGATGCAGGACTACAACCGGGATATCTGGCGGCTGACGCCGCTCAGTCCCTGACCGTGGAAACGCCGGAGCGGCTCGGGGCGCACATCGTCCACGACGGTGTGCAGTTCGCGGTCTACGCGCCGGCCGCGCAGCGGGTCGATCTGTGCCTGTTCGATGCCGAGGACCGTCTCACCGATGTCCTGACGCTGCCGCACCAGGACGACGGCATCTGGCATGGCTGGGTGTCTGGCTGCCAGGCGGGCCAGCGCTACGGCTACCGTGCGTTTGGCCGATGGGCGCCCGAAGAGGGTCTCCGGTTTGATGCTACGAAGCTGCTCATCGATCCGTACGCACGGCAATTGAGCGGCCCTCTGATCTGGTGCGACGCTTTGTTCAGCTCCGCCGTCTCGGCCGCCGCCGCGCCGGATCACCCCCGTTTCAACAGTGCGCATGCGGTGCCAAAAGGCGTGGTTCTACCCGAGGTGGGCGCCACCCGCCCGCGACCGTCCGTCCCTTGGCGCGACACGGTGATCTACGAGGGAAGTGTGCGCGGTTTGACCATGCGCCATCCCGACGTGCCGGAACTTGACCGCGGACGCTTTCGCGGTCTGACCTGCGGGGCAGTCCTTAAGCATATCCGTTCGCTTGGCATCAGCAGCATTGAGTTGCTCCCTGTGCATTTCTTCGCCGATGAGCAGTTCCTGACGCAGCGCGGGCTGCGCAACTACTGGGGTTACAACACGCTCAGTTTTTTCGCGCCGATGAACCGCTACGCCGGCGAGCACCCGGTGGCCGACCTGATCGACATGATCGACACTATTCACGACGCAGGGCTCGAGGTCATTCTGGACGTGGTGTACAACCACACGGCCGAGGGCAATGAACACGGCCCCACCCTGTCGTTTCGCGGCTTGAACAACACCGGCTACTACCGCCTGCCGGACGATCGCCCGGAGCATTACATCAACGACACGGGCTGCGGAAACACTCTGGACATCAACGACGCGGGCACGCAGCGCCTTGTTCTCGACAGCCTGCGCTACTTCGCTAACGACCTGCAGATCGACGGATTCCGTTTTGATCTTGCGCCCATCCTCGGACGGCGACCAGACGGGTTCACGCCAGATCACCCGTTCTTCAACGCCATCGCGAATGATCCCGTTCTGTCATCACGGAAGTTGATTGCCGAACCATGGGACGTGGGCCCGGGTGGGTATCAACTCGGTCAGTTCCCACCGCCGTGGGCGCACTGGAATGATCAGTTTCGCGACGCCACGCGCTGCTTCTGGCGCGGCGACCGTCGCATCACCGCGCAGTTTGCGCGCCGGTTGCACGGTTCAGCGGACCTGTTCGAGCGCGGGGGTGGCGGACCGTTCAGTGGAATCAACTTTGTTACCGCGCACGATGGCTTCACGCTGATGGATACGGTCAGCTATCGAGACAAGCACAACCATGCGAACGGCGAAGACAATCGCGACGGACACAACCACAACTGCAGTGACAACTGCGGCATTGAAGGTGCGACGGACGACACGAAGATCGTCGCGCTTCGTCAACGCCAGCGTCTGAACCTTATGGCCAGCGTCCTGTTTGCACAGGGCGTTCCCATGCTTCTGGCCGGCGACGAGTTCGGACACACGCAAAACGGCAACAACAACGCCTACGCTCAGGACAACGAGACTACCTGGCTGGACTGGTCAAAAAGCGTTGAGGAGCAGCCCTTTACACAGGCTGTGCGTGAACTGATCGCGCTGCGACGCGACGTCGCCCTGCTGCGCGGGACAACTTTCCGTCACGGCGAGCCGATCACCGCAGGCGGACTGCCGAACATCGACTGGTTGCGACCCGACGGTCAGGCGCTGGCCGATCACGAGTGGTTCCACACGCACGCCTTTACGTTGCTGATCCGCGGAGCCGGCGAGGAACCGGACGGCGTCGTTATTTTGTTTAACGCCACCGCGCACAGTGTCGACTTCGCTTTGCCAGCCATGGGTGGCGATGGAACATGGTCCCTGCGCTTTTACAGCGATCTCGAGCGAGCCACCGAAGTGGCCAATGACGTCATCGAGGCTGGCGCGAACACCTGCGCGCTGCTTACACACAGCCCGTGACACGCCACCTCGCGACGTGGCGCCTGCTGGTCATGGCCGTGCTCCCAGTGCTTGTCGCCAATATTTGCTATGCGATATCGGCAGCGGCCGGGCATATCCCGCTGTGTTTTACCTACGTCGACGGCTGCACATCGATCAGTTCCACAGGCCGGCACGGCACAGGGTACTGGCTCTTCAAGGCAGCGATGCTGCCGCAGGCGGCGCTCCTGTTCCTGTTCTGGCGATCGTTGAATGCGCCGTCCATTACGCCGACACGCCACATCAACGTAGCCAGACGCGCCGGTATGCTCGGGGCGGCGTTTCTTGTGATCTATGTCGTGACGCTCGGGGCCGACACACCGCTCTACAACATCATGCGCCGCTACGGCGTGTTTGTTTATTTCATCGGAACGTTTGCGGCGATGGTCAGCGTCAGTCTATGGCTACGCCGCCGTCGCGCGCAGCACCATAGGCACTGGGTTCCCGCCGCGCTGTGCGCGCTCATGCTGCTGTTGGGTCTGGCGGAGATTCCGCTTGGTAAATTCGGGCTGGCCGACAATCAGGCCGAGAACATCATCGAATGGAATTTCGCGCTGCTGATGCAGGGCTGGTTTCTTGCCCTCTACGCAGCGCTCAGGAACTGATCCGAGCGCGGTCCACCTGCTACACTCGCGACATGGATTCCAGAGCCAATGCCGTCCGCAACTTTCTTGTCGGACTCCAGCAACGTATCTGCGATGCGGTTGAACGCATCGAGCCCCAGGCACGTTTTGAATCAGACACCTGGCAGCGCCCGGAGGGCGGCGGTGGCGACAGCCGCGTGATCAGCGGCGGTGCGGCGATCGAGAAAGGCGGCGTCGGGTTTTCCCACATCCGCGGCCAGAAACTGCCACCGAGCGCCAGCGTGCGGCGCCCGGAACTGGCGGGACGGGGTTACGAGGCGATGGGCGTATCCGTGGTGATCCACCCGCGCAATCCGTTCGCGCCCACAGCACACGCCAACGTCCGGCTGTTTTACTCCGAACCCGCTGAAGGGGATGACGACGGCGAACCCGTCTGGTGGTTCGGCGGGGGTTTCGATATGACCCCGTATTACGGCTTTGATGAAGACGCGGTGCACTTTCATCACACCGCGCGCGACGCGTGCCAGGTGCTCGGCGATGACGCGTACCCGCGCTACAAGAAAGAGTGCGACGACTACTTTTATCTTAAACACCGCGGGGAGCCCCGGGGCATCGGTGGTGTCTTTTTTGACGATCTCGATTCACCGGACTTCGACACCTGTTTCGCGTTCCAGCAGTCCATCGGAAATGCGTTTATCGACGCCTACATGCCAATTGTGGAACGGCGCAAGGACACGCCGTACACCGAGCGACACCGCGATTTCCAGCTCTACCGGCGCGGCCGCTACGTTGAATTCAATCTGGTCTACGATCGCGGCACGCTGTTTGGTCTGCAGTCCGACGGGCGTACCGAGTCCATTCTGATGTCGATGCCACCACTGGTGCGCTGGGAATACGGTCATACGCCCGAACCCGGCAGCGAGGAAGCGCGCCTGTATGATCATTTCCTGAAACCACAGGACTGGCTCGCAACCTGATGAGCGCGCTGTTTCATCTTGCGTTCCCGGTCACCGACCTCGACGCGGTTCGCGCGTTCTATCGGGATGTTCTTGGCTGCAAGCTGGGCGCCGAAGCCGAACGCTGGGTGGACATCGATTTCTACGGCCACCAGATCACGGCGCATTTGGTCGACGCGGTCGAGCCTGTGCCCACCAATCCGGTCGACGGTGATCTTGTGCCGGCGCGCCATTTTGGCGCCATTCTGGCCATGTCAGAGTGGGACGCACTTGCGGCGCGTTTGCGCGACCACGGCACGCGCTTCGATATCGAGCCGCATCGTCGCTTCGCCGGCCATCCGCGCGAGCAGGCCACGATGTTTTTCCAGGACCCCTGCGGCAACTATCTGGAATTCAAGGCGTTCGTCGACCGCAGCCGCATTTTCGACGCCAACGCCTGACACGAGAGTCATTCGGCGGGTGGATGCGCCCGTACGACACAGGCATGGTGTAGACCATATCCGCCCTTCCATCGCGCCAGGAGATGCTCGCCATGTTGCTTCGTCTTGTGTTGTCGTCGTCGTGTCTGTGTGTCGGTCTGTTTTCCTATGCAGATCTCGAGCCGCGTTTTGATGACCGGCCCGGTGGTGATTCGCCGCAGAAGTATTTCGTTCAGCTCGAGCAGCCGTCTGTTGCCGAATACGTGATTCGCGAGCGCGCACGCACCCAACGTGCACCCGGTCGGCTCGCGCAGATCGCGCAAACCCGTCGCGTACATCGCGAGCAGACGCAAATGAGCCGTGCGCTCGCGCCGCTGGTGACACGAGAAATCGGTCGTCTCGACACGGCGCTCAATGGACTGAAGGTGCTGGCCACGCCGTCCCAGGTGGTCGCGCTCAGAAAACACGAGGGCGTCAAGCAGGTCAGTCGAATTGCACATCACCAGATCGACAACGCAGCAAGCGTGGCGTGGGTCGGCGCGCCGGAGGTGTGGGACGCACTCGGCGACGGGGACGGTATCAAGATCGCCATCATCGACACCGGCATCGATTATCTGCACGCCAATTTCGGAGGCGCCGGCGATCCGGATGAATACGCGGCAAATGATCTGAACACAATTGAGGCCGGCTCGTTTCCGACCGCCAAAGTGATCGGTGGATGGGACTTTGCCGGTCCCACTTACAACTCGCGCGTCGATGACGTGCCCATGCCCGACCCCGATCCGCTGGACGGTAACGGCCACGGATCACACGTGGCCGGCACGGCGGCCGGTGTCGGCGTCGAACGACGGATCGGGCCGGGTGTGGCCAAAGGCGCCCAACTTATGGCACTGAAAGTGTTCAGCGATGCGTCCGGCTCCACCGACCTGACCGCCGATGCGATCGACTACGCACTGGACCCCAACGGAGACGGTGCCATCGACGATCGTGTCGACGTCATCAACATGAGCCTCGGCGCGCGCTACGGATCGCAGTCCGATCCGTCTGCATTGGCCAGCACGGTCGCCGTTCAAGCCGGCGTGATTGTTGTGGCCTCGGCCGGCAACAACGGCGATGAGCCCTATGTGACCGGCTCGCCGGGGGTCAGCCCGGACGTCATCACCGTGGGCGCCACCATCTCAGGGGCGCGTCCGCAAATCGCCCTGCGAGTTTTATCCGACGATGCGGACCTGGCCGGACTGATGCCCGCGCAACAAGGCAGCGGCGCGGTGCGCGTCGTCGACGCCCCGGTTACCGCTCCGCTTATCGTGGCCCGGTCACCCGCCGTTGATAGTGACAATCAAGTGATCGACGGCGAATTCGATGATGCGGCCTGCCGAGCCCTGACCAACGCCGACGCGGTGCGCGGCAAGGTCGTGCTTGTCGCGCGTGGCGGCTGCAGCTACGAGACGAAGTACGCGTACGCGCAACGGGCCGGAGCCATGGCCATACTGGCCTACAACAACGGCGCTTCGAACCTCCCCTTCATCATGGGTGGCATCGGATTGTCCGGAAAGACGTTCACCATCCCCGGGATGATGATCAGCGGCACGGATGCCGGGCGACTGCGCACGGCACTGGAAAACGCCACCGCCTTCACAGTGCAGTTTGACGTGGCCAACACGGTGGACGGTCCGTCGGACAGCAATGACCAGTTGACCTTCTTCACATCGCGCGGTCCCGCTACGGGCGGCGCGCAGTTCAAACCCGACCTGTCGGCACCGGGGCGGTTCATCGTGTCGACCGCCGCGGGCACAGGTTTCCAGGCGCGCCAGTTACGCGGAACCTCGATGGCGGCGCCGCACGTCGCCGGCGCGGCCGCATTGATGCGCCAACGCTATCCCGATTTGCCGCCCGCTCACATCAAGGCGCTTCTGCAAAACGCCACCGTGACAAGTGAGTTGGAGGGCCCGGGCACAGACACACCCGCGCCGCTCACTCGACAGGGCCTCGGTGTCATGCGCATACCGGCCGCGCTGTCACTGACCAGCTACGCGATGCCGGCGGGCGTGTCGTTCGGTTACGCACTGGTCGACAAGGACGCGACCGCAGCTCGCTCCATTACTGTGGTCAACCGGACCGATCAGGCGCGCGTGTTTACCGGCACGCACATAGGCCGTGCGGCACGCCCCGGGCTTGAGGTGACCTGCCCCGATACCGTCACGGTGCCGGCCAATGATGCGGCCATCGCCGAACTCAGCCTGTCTGTCAGCGCTGCCGCATTGCTCGCGGATCCAGGACAACTGGAGCACAGCGATATCGACGGCTGGTGTCTGTTGAGCGATGGCATCGACACACTGCGCATCGGCTACATCGCCGCGCGAGATTCGGCGTCCTCCGTCGAGATTGTGAGCGCAAACGAGAGCATGACAGTCGTGAACGCGGGCCCCGCTCGCGGACGGGCCAGCGCATTCGAACTGGCAGGCGTCACAAGCACGGGCGACGCCACCCGCACGATCGGCGCGCTGGGCTATCGCCGGTCGACCATCCTCGGTGTTCCGGTCCTGCAACTGGCCCTTGCTTTAAATGAAGGCTGGGAGACACCGGCCCACGTGTCCGTCGAGATGCGGATCGATGCCGGCGGCGATGGCCTGTTCGAACGTATCCTGTGGGCCGGAGACTGGTCGCTGCTGCGCTTCGACCCGGGCACCTACGTGACCGGTGTGTTCAAACCCGATGACGAGCAACGTCCTGCGTTTGGCACCGGCTACACCGACTGGTTTACCGAAGACATCGATTTCAATGACCAGGTGATGATGCTGCCGTTCTCACTCCTGCCGCAATTTGGGCTGTCTTTTATCAAGCCACCGGACACATCCTTTGATTATCAACTGCGGGTCTATTCCCGCGACGGCACGTTTGCAGAGCAGATTGGAACCATCGATTTCGGGTCAAGCGCACCCGACAGCTTGCCGGACCTGCTGCTCAATGGCGGAGAGAGCGTGACGCTCGCCGCCCCCCAGTCCGATACACTGCTGTGGCTGATGCCCGGGAATCGAATCGGTGATCAGTTCGCGGTGAGCCGGACCACAGGCACATCAAGAACACCGTCCGCTCGCATTGAAGAGAAAGCACACTAGCCCGCCGACGGCGGGCATCGGCCTACAAATCATGACAAAAATGGCGTCCATGGTGCTTTTTTACAACAGCCGATCACGCTTGTATTTCTGCATATGTGCTATCATGGGCGGCTAGTGACGCGTCTAGCGCGACACAGCTAATAAATTTTAGGAGAACTGACAATGCAGTTTCACAAGTCCGCAACTCGGATGCTGCCTGCCGCGCTGGCCTCAGTGCTGTGCTGCGGATCAGCCCTGGCCGACCACGGCGAAGGCGAGTGGTATCTCTCGCCGATGGTCTCGTTTGTTGATGACGCCACCGACCGCGGTGCCGACGACCAGTTTGCTGGTGGACAACTGGGCTTCGGCTACGGCATCAGCGACGTCTGGGCAATCGAGTTCAACGCCTGGGCCGCCAACCTCGACGACCGCTACCTCGGAAACGACCAGCAGATCCGCGGTCTTGGTATCGACTGGTTACGAGAGTTCAAAATCAACGACACGTTCGCGCCCTACGGCTTGTTCGGCGTCGGCTACCAGAGCAGCGAGCCGGCCATTACGGCCGACCGCGAGGATTTCGTGGGCACGCTGGGTATCGGCCTGATGACCACGGTCAACGATGACGGCGTGGCGTTTCGCACCGAGGCTCGCCTGCGCGCCGCGCTGGGCAGCCCGAACCTGAACGACATGTACTACAGCGCTGGTCTGCGCGTACCGCTGGGTGAGCGCACCCCGCCGCCGCCGCCGGATGCCGACGGTGACGGCGTGTCCGATTCCAACGATCGCTGCCCGAACACTCCGGCCGGCACCCGCGTGGGCCCGGACGGCTGCGAAGTGGACAGCGACAAGGACGGCGTGGTCGACAGCAAGGACCAGTGCCCGAACACCCCGCGCGGTGCTGAAGTAGATGCCAACGGCTGCAAGCTGAAGGACTCCGACGGCGACGGCGTGCCCGATAAGCGCGACGCCTGCCCGAAGACGCCGGCTGGCGCCCGTGTGGACAGCAAAGGCTGCGAGATCGACAGCGACAAGGACGGCGTGGTCAACAGCAAAGACCGCTGCCCGAACACCAAGGCCGGCGTTGCCGTCGACGTGTACGGCTGCGAGATCAAGGACCGCATCGAGCTGCCGGGCGTTCAGTTCGAGCTGAACTCGGCCCGTCTGGTTCGAGAATCAACCCGTGTACTTGATGATGCTGCCGAAACGCTGAAGCGCAACCCGGACATCAACGTCCAGGTCGCCGGTCACACCGACAGCAGCGGCGCCGCCAGCTACAACCTGTCCCTGTCACAGAAGCGCGCCGACGCCGTTGCCGCGTATCTGCAAAGCAAGGGTGTTGCTGCCGCGCGCATGACGACCAAGGGTTACGGTGAGACCGAGCCCACGGCCGACAACACGACGAAGGAAGGCCGCGCGCAAAACCGCCGCGTGACCCTCCGGGTGGTCAACGTCGACTAAACGTCAGACCACACGGTCTGAACAATGGGGCCCGCTTCTTCGGAAGCGGGCCTTTTTTGTGGAGAGGGACAAAACACGCGCAAAGACAGCGTCCCCGAAACGGCGTTCGGGGCAGTCGGTGCAATGAGGATCGGGCAACGCGGAACGCGTATCGTCACACGGCCCCGGTCAGTAACCGCTCAAAATCGCGTAAAACGTGCTCGGCAAAATCCATGACCAGGCGCACGCGTCGGGTCGAGCGCAAGTCCCGGTGCGTGAGAATCCAGATGTCCCGGTTTGGTTTCGGCGGTCGTTTGCTCGCCCGCACCAGCGCGGCCTCTGAATCACCCAGCAAACACGGAAGCAATGCCAACCCGAGTCCGTGTTTCACAGCAGCCAGCTGCAAGCCCAGGTCTGGAAAATCTCCCCATACCGGCACGTCACCAAAGCCCGTGCCCTCAGTCCAACCCGGGTATCGATCTCCGTCAGAGGACCAGCCTATCCAGCGTGCCTTCTCAGGTGCGCGCACGAAGTCTTGAGATTGAATGTAGTCCGCAGTGGCGTAAACCGTTTCGTAATACGGAAAAAGACGCCGACCAACCAGACCCTGCGGTGGGTTGTTATCAAACCGGATGGCTATATCGGCATCGCCGCGAAAGAGGTCCAGCGTGTCGTACGTGACATGCAACTCGATTTCGATATCAGGATGCCGCTCTGCGAATTCCGGCAGCTTTGGAGCGAACGCATGAACCGCAAGTGGGAGTACCATCGTCACGCGCACCTTGCCCGTCAGACTATGCTCGGACCCCGCAATTTCACGGTGAATCGTCGTCAGGTCGTCATTAAAGCGTTGCGCCGCGCGAAGTAAGCGTTCACCTGCCGACGTCAGGACATACCCATCCGGATGTCGATCGAAGAGCCGTGCACTGATTGAGCGTTCGAGTTGCTCAATCCGCCGTGTCACCGTGGAGTGATGCACGCCCAGAACCGTCGCGGCCCGCCGCGCGCTCCCTTGTCGCGCCACAGCCGATAGGGTCTTGATGTTCTCCCAATCCATTAAGTCACCCGGCCTCCTCGGTGCACAAGCCTGCCCGAAATACGCAGGCATACGCAAATGATGTCGCGCTGAATGGCTAATTGGCGCATTTATGCGACGGACTATTGCAAATATCGCAATTCCCGATGCGTTATCAATTGCTTAGGCTCTGTGCCACTGCTGTTCGAGGGCGCGCATGATGAAAGCGATGGTGATCAATCGTTTTGGGGACTCCTCAGTTTTTGAGGAATCCGGACTGCCGGTACCTGAAATTGCGGAAAATGAAGTCCTGATCGCCGTGCGCGCATCAAGCGTCAACCCCGTCGACTGGAAAATCCGCGCAGGTAAAGTGCCCCAGCTTTGCCCGCAGTTTCCCGCCGTACTGCATCCTGATTGCGCCGGTGTGATTGCCAACGTTGGTGGCGGCGTCACGAATTTCGCTGTCGGTGATGAGGTTTACGCATTTGCATCCGGACTGGCAGGCAAACAGGGTGCACTCGCCGAATTCATGCCCGCTGACGCACGGATGTTGGCACTCAAACCAGGGAACCTGTCGTTTGTTGAAGCGGCAACACTTCCCCTTGTTGCCGTCACGTCCTGGCTCGCGCTGCTCGAAAAATCGAACGCAGCGCCCGGCAGCCGGATTCTGATTCAGGGCGGCACCGGTGGGGTCGGGTCGTTCGCGCTTCAATTGGCAAAGGCCAGATTTGGAGATGAGGTCTTTGCGACATGTGGCACCAAGACCAAATGCGACATAGCCAGATCTTTGGGCGCGCGCGACGCTTTTTTGTACCACGACGATGCGACGCATGCGGCGAGCAACGGCCTGTCGTTTGATGTGATCTTCAATACGGCCGGGCAATCAGCGATTAATCAGGCCGTGGATCTTGCTGCGTTTGATGGGGAAATACTGGACATAAACGGAACATTCCCAACCTCTGGAGCATTTCAATTCAAAGCGCTCAGCTTCAAGAGCGTTTTCGGCGGGTATCCAATTACGCACGGATTTGATCAGGAACGCATCGGCCGCATTCTTGAGAACGTTACGAGCATGGTAGAGGCGGAAGAAATCCGCCCCCTCATTGACCCAAACGTCTTTTCATTCAGCGATATCGCTGCTGCGCACGACCATCTTCAGGATGGGAACGCCGTGGGCAAAATTGCCCTGAAATCACATTTTTTTGACTGCACGCAGAGGACTTCCAAATGATCTTTCCCTACGTCGCCACAGCATTGGCTGCATTTCTGATTATCCTGCAACAGGTTTTAATGATGTCAGTAGGCTTTCACCGGGCGAAAACCAAAGTTGGTGTTGGGGTAGCGGACGACCGCAACCTGGAAAGGAAGGTCCGACGGCATGGCAATCTGTCTGAAAACGCGGCCATTCTGGTCGTGGTCTTGGCGCTTGCAGAGACCATGGGTGCGTCGCAAACCGTTGTCATCACATTTGCGGCGCTTTTCGCGGTGGCCCGGCTATCCCATGCGGTCGGCTTTATGCACCTTGATGGGTCACATAATCCGGCTGGCAACAAATTCTTTATAGGCATGCGCGCAGCGGGCGCGACGACCACGGGCTTCGGTGGTATCGCGCTAGGCGGCTATGTTCTCTACCTGCTTTTCTTTGCAAACGCGTAGGGCCACATGGTTAAAGCAACGAATGACGGTGGGGACAACCCAGAAATCTCGCTGTACACGGCACCCACTCCAAACGGCCGGAAAGTATCTATTGCGCTTGAGGAGATGGCGTTGCCCTACGATGTAATTACGCTAAGTTTTGCGAAACACGAGCAGAAGTCGCCGTCATTTCTAAAGATCAGCCCGAACGGCCGGATTCCAGCGATTGTGGATCGACGGGACGGTGAGCACGCCGTCTTTGAGTCCGGCGCCATCCTGATTTATCTGGCCGAAAGATCTGGCCAGTTTCTCGCACGAGATACGAAGCAGCGGAGCG
The DNA here is from genome assembly GCA_039026595.1 of Pseudomonadota bacterium. Taxonomy (GTDB): domain Bacteria; phylum Pseudomonadota; class Gammaproteobacteria; order Steroidobacterales; family JBCCMA01; genus JBCCMA01. The sequence goes on along the minus strand of JBCCMA010000034.1, from coordinate 668 downwards.
AGACATTGCAGTGGCTCATGTATCAAATGAGCGCAGTCGGCCCCATGTTTGGGCAAACATTCAGCTTCATGAATATGGCAAAAGAAAACCCGGAAGCTCAGAAGCGGTTTTTCGCGGAATCGGAACGGATCTGCGAGGTGCTGGACCGACGGCTGGCACAAACAGAGTTTGTTGCGGGTGACTATTCGATCGCCGATATTGCTCTTTATCCGTGGTTAAAAGTTGCTCCGGCGATCGGCCTTCAGACGTCGCAATTCGCGCATATCGATCGCTGGATGGCTTCGATAGGACAGCGGCCGGCGGTGGCGCGTGGGCTGAATGTACCCAAGTCGTATTCCGAAGAAGAGCGTCAACGTAACCTGGCGGCGTCCATTACCACAGAGTGACGGGCCGGCGGCAGTCAGGACGAAGCAGAGCGCTCGCCAGACTCGGACAATTCGGCCAGCACGTGCTCACCGAATTGCCCGTTTGACCGCTTTGGCTAGCTGAAAGCGGTCTTTGAACGAATCGCCTTTTTGGACTGATCGACTTTTCGTTTGAGCTCGGACGGCTCACCCGTTTCAGCATAGTGCCGAAAGTCGTTCACAGCGTCGGTCAGGGCTTGATCAAATTTGATTTTCATCGCCCATCCCATCAACCAACTGAAAGGTGGCGCCAGATCGGCCGTG
>JBCCMA010000033.1:0-24174 GCA_039026595.1 Pseudomonadota bacterium | reverse complement strand
CGGCCGATCGTTTCGTACCGCGGCGAGTCATCCACCTGATACACAGCGTGGGTCCAGTTGCCCTTCACCGCACGTCGCGACAGCCGCCGGTGTTCCCACGTCTGGAAACCGACATATTCATGCAGATCACGGTCCTGATAGCGCCAGTCGTGGCGCCAGTGCTTGATCACGAACGGCTCCGACACCGAATCGTCGTCCATCACAATGCGCATCACGAGGATGTGCTGCAGGCTGACAAAGTCCGGCTCGTCGGCCACCACGTAGACGTACTCTGTGCCCCACGATTGATAGGGCGTCGGCGGTGTGTAGTTTGCGGTAAAGCCGATGGTCTCGAGGAAATCGAAGCTGGTGCGATACGCGCCGGCCATGGCAAGAATCGCCCTGCGGTCTTTTTCGCGATCCGAGTCGACCATGCTGGTGACCGCCACAAAATCGTCTGTGGGTCCCTCAACCAGCTCGATGGCCGGGCCCACCGTGGTGCCCCCGCGCGGGCGCGATGAGACGGCATCGCCTCCGAACATCCACGAGAAGGTGTAGCGCCCGCCGCCGCCATCGCGTTTGAGCGGCTTTGGTACGGGCTTGGCGTCTTCTGGCGGCGCATCGTAGCCACCGTTTGCGTCGTCTTTGTCTTCAGGTGCCTCGTGGTGTGCGGCGAAGGCCGTGAGGGCGCCCCCCAGCAACAGCGCGGCGGCAAATCGTCGGGTCAAAATTGTCATGGTGCGACCTGTTTGGTTGGGGCGGAGGGGGCTCTTGCCATCCGACGTCCGGGTCTATCGTGTCAGGGAAGTGGCGGCGACACTGACCTGACCGGCCGCGCCGAACAACCGCGCCGCGTCACCGTCGATGTCGCCACTGGGGTCAAGGGATGGCCAGAGCGGTTCCACACTGCGGACAATGCTCTGGATTTGCGCGGCCGTGCTGGCGCTTTTCGCGTCACGTCCAAACGCACTGTCGCGGGCCCAGTCGGCGGCCACCTGCGTGAAGCCCCACGCGTCCTGATACTCGTGCAGGTTGTCGATGCGCCCGTCGATGACGCCGATCTGGTACTCGACACCGGCGGTGCGCAGCAGGTTTTCAATCACCCCGGCGATGACCTTCGCATCGTCATTGTTGGCGCGTTGTTCGCATGCCTTGATGCCCGCGGAGACGTTGGCGTACGCATCGCGTACCTTGGCAAGTTCTGACCCGCCTACCACTGCGGCGGTCAGCGCGCCCAGTCCATCTCCGAATCCGCCGCACCCGCGTGCGTACAGCGCAGGCTCCAGTTCGGTGTAGATTTCGGCCTTCGGGTGTTTCATGTGGGTCTGGGCCAAATCGCGGCGGCCGCTTTCGTACAGCGCGTACCCCACGGCAAGGTGACCGCGGATGAGCCCCAGTTGGGTCAGGTAGGCGCGGTCGTCTGTCGCCAAATCGACGCCTGAGCCGGCGCCTTCGCCTTCTCCCTCGCCCTCTCCTTCACCTTCGCCTTCGCCGTGATCCATGGCGACACCGCCGTGGTTCATCGCATTGTGACCCTCACCATCGGCATCCGTCGTGGCGGTCTTCACCGCCGCCTCCGCGTCCTCTGCGTCGGTCGTCGCGCAGCCGGTGAGCGGAGAGGTCACGATCCACGTGGCGGCGCCGAGCGTGGTCACGGTGGTCCAGCGGGACATGGTGGAACGGCGACTCGGTATACTCTTGCTCATGATGATTTGCCTAGAAGATGTGCTGTCCCAAGGACAGGTCAGCGGGTTCAGAAACGTGCTCGATCTGCCGGACTTGTTTGAGTCCGGACAGCGAACCGCACGCGGTGCGGCGCGACAGGCCAAGCATAACCTGCAAGCCGTGTCGGAACGACCTGAGGTCAAGCGGTTGCTCGGCACGGTCCGGGAAGGTCTCGCCGAGCATCGGGAATTTCAACGCTTCGCGATGCCGAAGAAAGTGGGGCGCCTGATGATCAGTCGCTACGAGCCGGGCATGACGTACGGACACCACTTCGACTCCGCGTTCATCGACGGCCTCAGAACCGATTTGTCGATCACGCTGTTTTTGTCCGAGCCCGACACCTACACGGGCGGTGAACTTGAGATCGTCACGTCGATGGGGCGCCAGGCGATCAAACTGCCGGCAGGCTGTGCGCTCGTGTACCCGAGCGACCAGCTGCACGGTGTGTTGCCGGTGACCGACGGCGTGCGGCTGGCGGTGGTCGGCTGGGTGCAGAGCCGTGTGCGGCTGGGCGAACATCGTTCGTTGCTCTACAACTTCGCCAGCGCGCTTGGCGCGCTGCCAGAAGGCAACGACGACGCGATGCTGCAGCTAAAGATGGTCCGCAACAACCTGTTGCGGCTGTGGCAGGACTGAGTCCGCGTCACCGCCAGCCCGCCCGGTCAAAAACCCGTACGGCGGTTTGCTGACGGACGCCAAGCGCTGTCGCACTGACGCGATCTTCTTTGAACGCACCCAGCTTCGCGATGGCACCGGTGGTGTCACCGGACACCGCGTACTCGTTGTTGCCCTCTGCGAAAATCGCCTGCGCGGAGGCGCTGGTCAGGTACTCGAGGAACCGCACAGCGTTGTCCCGGTTCGGGGCGTGTTTGGTGACCCCCGCGCCGCTCACATTCACATGCGCACCGCGGTCATCGTCACCCTGATTGGGAAAGATGATGTTGAGCCCATCAATGACGCGGCGGTCTGCGCCCTCGCCCAGCCAGCGTCCGAGATAGTACGTGTTGGTCAGCGTGATCGAACACTCGCCGGCCGCCACCGCGCGCACGTTGCTGGTGTCGTTGCCCTGGGGGCGACGCTTGAAGTTGGCGACCACGCCCTCGGCCCATTTCTCGGCCTTCTCTTCGCCGAGCGATTCCACCAGCGAGGCCATCAACGAGATGTTGTATATGTTCGATGAGCTGCGCATGCAAATGGTGTCCCGCAGCCGCGGATCAGCGAGGTCTTCGTAGCGCGTGGGTGCAAAGGCGGGCGGTCTCTTCGCGCTGGTGACGATAATGCGCGCGCGTTTTGACAGGCCAAACCACTCGCGGTCGGCGTCGCGCAGATGCTCGGGCACGCGACTTGAGAGCACATCTGAGGTCACCGGCTGGAAAATACCTTTCTCGCGCGCCCGCCAGAGCCGGCCCGCATCGACGGTAATCAGCAGATCAGCTGGTGTGTATTTCCCTTCATTGACGATGCGCTGGATCAACGCATCGCTGCCGCCCTCAATCAGGTTAACGGTGATCCCGGTCTTCTCGGTGAAGGCATCGTAGAGCGCAAAGTCCGTATCGTAATGACGAGCGGAATAGACGTTGACGACGCCGTTGTCCGCCGCGTGGCTTGACCACGGGTGGACGCAGAGACCGAGAAAAAGACACAGGGCGAGCCCTGACCGCGACCGCGGCTGGAAGAATCTGTGTGGCAACGCGAACCCTTTTGGCGCGCCCGAGCCCTTCAGGATCCGTCTCAAGCGCTAAATGAGAATTATTCTTGATTATAGTGGAACAGGCCGGCGGCCTCAAAACGCACGTTCACCGCGTCACCGACGTTGAGCGGGCTGTCGGCCGGCGCCAGTGCTCGGAGACGCTGGTCCTCTGCGGCGATCAGAAGCAGCACACGGTCGCCCAGAAAACGCCGGTCCGCTACGCGTAACGGCGAGGTGTCTGCCGCTTCCACATAAATCGCGGCAGGTTGTGCAATGACAGCGTAACGGCCGTTTTTGACAGGCTTTGATGCGGGCAACGGACCGAAGGCGCTGTGCAGCGTGCCGTTCTCACCGGTCGCGCTAAATGCGTCGGTGTCGAAAAACAGTTCGGCCACAAATCGGTTTGCCGGCGCCCGCCAGACCTGATCGGGCGTGTCGCACTGGACGAGACGACCGGCGTCGATCACCGCAATCTGATCGGCGAGTTCCATCGCCTCGCGGGCATCGTGTGTCACGACAACCGCCGGTACATTCCGCTCACGCAGTACGCGTCGCGCGTCTTCGCGCAGCGCGCGGCGCAGTGTCGAGTCGACGCTGGCGAAGGGCTCGTCCATCAGGAGCAGCCGTGGCCGCGCCGCCAGCGCGCGGGCCAGCGCGACGCGTTGCTGCTGGCCGCCGGAGAGCGTGTGCGGGAAACGTGATTCAAGGTGCGCGAGCCCGACGGCGGCCAGTTCGTCATGCACGGCGTGTCGGCGCTCGGTGGTGCCGACATCGGCAAGACCAAACCCCACGTTGTCCCCGACGGACAAATGGGGGAACAGCACGTGATCCTGAAATACCAGCCCGAACCGTCGCTGTTCCGTTGGCATGCCGGGACCGAGTGCTTCGTCGTTGAATCGCAGCGACCCCTCCTGGAGCACCTCAAGCCCCGCGACAATGCGCAGCAACGTGCTTTTGCCGCTGCCGGAGGCGCCGAGCAGACACACGATCTCGCCAGCGGCGACGTCGAGGTCCACACTATCGAGGACCGCCTGCGCGCCGTAGCGGTGGGAGAGGTTGCGGATTTGAAGCATGCGTCGTCTAGACTACGCGCGTATGCGCAGACCGTCAGCCCATTTTGATTCGATCCGCGATCGCCGCGCGCTGGCGTGGATCGTGCTGTTGGCGATCCCGACGGCGCTCCCGGTGCTGAACATTCTGCTGTCGTGGTGGCAGCCTGCGTCCGACACGTGGGCGCATCTGCGCGCCGAGCTTCTTCTGGAGTATGTCGTCAACACCGTGCTCCTGATCGGGCTGGTGGCCGCCGGTGTGCTGCTTGTCGGTGTGTCCACCGCGTGGTGGACGGCCACCCGTGAATTTCCGGGTCGCCGCGTTCTGGCGTGGTGCCTGTTACTGCCAATCGCCGCGCCGGCCTACGTTGTGGCGTACGCCTACGCCGACCTGCTGGCATTCGACGGGACCTTTGCGCAGTGGCTGCGCGTCATTGGCGGCGCGCAGGTTCCGTTGCCCCCGATGCGTTCGATGGGCGGCGCGGCGTTTGTTTTGATCTTTACGCTTTACCCGTATGTGTTCCTGTTTGCATACACGGCGTTTCGCAGTCAGTCCCGAACGCTGGGCGAGGCGGCCCGCGCGCTGGGTGCGAGGCCACTACGGGCATGGTGGCGCGTTAGTCTGCCGCACGCGCGGCCGGCGATTCTCGGCGGTCTGGTGCTGGCGTTGATGGAGACCGCGGCGGACTTTGGCGTGGTCGACTTTTACGGCGTGCCCACGCTGACCAACGGCATCTTCAGAACCTGGTTCGCGCAGGGCGACCAGACGGCCGCGCTGCAGCTCGCCGCGTGGTTATTTGTTGTGGTCCTGACGCTGGTTGTGTTCGAGCGTTTGAGCCGGCGCGGTCAGCATGCCAATCCCGTGTCCCGCCAATCGACCCGCGCGCGTCGGCCTGTGAGCGGTCTGCGGGCGTGGTGGATGACGCTGGCGTGTGCGGTACCGGTGCTTTTCGGTTTCGTGATTCCAATGGTGTTGTTTACAAAGTACGGGCTTGAGGTCGGTGATCCGATGCTCGGCCGTTCCTTTTCGCGCTTCGTACTGGGCACCGTAAAGGTCGCCAGCCTCGCCGCCGTCTTCACGGTGATCGGTGCGCTTGCGCTGACGGTTTTGCAGCGACGCGCGACCGGCGGCGGTCGCCCGTCTCTTGCCATTGCACTGCCGGTGCAGCTTGCGACGCTGGGCTACGCGGTACCGGGGCTGGTACTGGCCGTGGGGTTTCTCGGACCGCTCACAGCGCTGGATCGCAGTCTGGCCGGCGGGCTTGCAGGCGTGATGTCACCGCCGCCGGGGCTGTTGTTGACCGGGTCGGTGGCCGCATTGGTGATCGCGTATTTCGTGCGCTTTCTGACCGTCGCATACCAAAGCTGTGACAGCGCCATGGCCCAGATTCACCCGAACTTTGACGCGGCCGGGCGCAGTCTTGGGCAGGGATCCCGCGCGCTGTTTCGCCGCGTGCATGTGCCGCTGATGACACCTGCCATCGCCACCGCGTTTCTTCTGGTGTTCGTGGATGTGGTCAAGGAGCTGCCCGCAACGCTCGTACTGCGGCCATTCAATTTTGAAACGCTGGCCACGCGCGCGTATCGGTTGGCGTCTGACGAACGCATTGCGGAGGCCTCCACAGCCGCGTTAGCCATGGCGATTACCGGGCTGATCCCGGCGTTACTTCTCGGGTGGCAGCGCTTCGCAGCGCGGGCGGCTCAGGACTCGAGTTGACGGTCGCGAGCGGAGGGCGGCACCACGTGTTTTACGAGCCGGCCGTGTACCCGGTGTCTGGCCACGCGGCCGAGATCCGCGGTCGACGTCGACTGCGGTGAGGTCCCTTCCAGTTCCACGCAATCATCGTGGACGACGAGCACGCGTTTGACGATGGGCCCGAATCGATGGTGGTGCACCAGAACAATGTCGCCAACGCGCAAATGTCGGGAGCGTCGGAAAAGGGCGTAACTCTGGTCGGGCAGGTGCGGCGACATGCTGTCGCCGCATACCTTGATAATTTTCCAGCCGAGCATGGGGCGTCAGAGGTTGGGGTAGACCACCGGCAGACCAGGTGCGTACGGCGCAGTGTGGCGTGAGCTTGTCTTGCCTTTGCTCTCCCAGAACGCTTCCGCGAACTGATTGACGAGCTCGACGAGGGCTTCGCCGTCTTCCCGGTGCACTTCCTGCTTGCAGGCGCTGGCCTTCAGCATGATGGAATGCGCCAGCGTGTGGATGTGCGGGAACTTCTCCAGCAGCGGTCCTTTAAAGTAGTCGCCCCAGATGACGCGCACTTCGTGCTTCACCTTTTCGGCTTCCTCTTCCTTGCGCAACGCATTGCGGGCCAGAAGGTTGGCGGTGCCGACGGCGTCATCGCCGCCCGCGCCCTCGTGCATGATGTCCATCAGGCGAACGACGGACAGCGCAGCGATCAGAGCAGGTTGGGGATCGTAAATACCGCACGGAATATCGCAGTGTGCCTGCGCCTTGCCGATCAGACCACGTTGGTCCAGCCTTTTCGCGATGGTGTAAAGCATGAAGAATTCCTTGCGGTTTCAATCAATTGAGTGGATACGCGGCGGATAGCGTGCCGCCCCGGCGCCCTCGATTATAGGTTGGTGGTAGGGGTTGGCAAGCCAAATGGCCAGCGCTGTCACCGCGCGGCGCAAAGCACTAATTGAAGTAAGAATGATTCGTATTTGCATTACATTTCGTTACGATCTACTCTGCGTCCGTGGTTGCCAGCCCGGCAACTCCGCGACACGCAAGGAGAGGTCCATTGACCGACATGTCCGAGGGCCCCGTACCCCGAAGCGGCGAAGATCCCATTGACGTTGTTCTGTGGGGGCTGCGATCCCACCTGATCGCGCTGGAGAGCGGCGACGACGCGGTCGGCGAGCTCGAACGGGTGTACTCCCGGGCGCACCTCGCCTCCATGAACGCCGCGTTGTGCCGATTGGCCCAATTGATCACCACCATGCGCGCGATCGAGATTGACCTGCACCACCCGCGGTGCCCCTGCATGGCGTGGTTTGAGCGACTGTTTGTGTCGGCATTACGTCATTTGCAACAGGACAATCTGCCCGGCTACGAAGAGGCGATGGGTTCGGTCGTCCAGACGGGCGCCGTCAAACTGGCGATGTACGACATGGAAATCGTAGCCGATAGTCTGGCGCGCCTTGAGCAACGCGCACGCCGCCAGATGCCCAGCCGAATTCCTGACAACGTCGTTCATCTGCACGAGTACGCATCTACTCGGGTGCATTGATCATGAGCCTGTCGGCCCCACACGTTGACGTGCAACTCGGGCCGGTACAGGAAACGTTGTTGATCCCGCTGTACGGTCGGGCGCTTGAGAGCAGGTCGAGCCAACCGCTGCTGCACGACCCGCTGGCAGCCAAAATAGTTGATCGACTCGATTACGACTTTGCGAAGTGGGACAAGGCGCCGAGTCTTCGCGGTGCGTGCATTCGCACCATCATGTACGACCGGTTGGTGAAGACCTGGCTGACGGCGCACCCGTCCGGCACGGTTGTGGAACTCGGTTGTGGCCTGAACACGCGGTTTGATCGCGTCGACAACGGTTCGGTGCGCTGGTTTGATCTGGATCTGCCCGACGCGATGGCGCTGCGCCGTGAGTTTATCGAGGACGCTCCTCGGTGCGAGATGATTGCCGCGTCAGCCCTCGATACGGATTGGCATGATCAAGTGGCAGCGTCACCCGGACCGTACCTCTTCATCAGCGAGGCGGTTTTGATCTATGTGGACGAGGATGACGTACGGCGTGCGATAACCGGTCTGGTCGAACGCTTCCGGCCCGCGACGTTTATTCTCGACACCACCAATGCCCAAATGGTGGACACGCAGGACAAACACGATGCGATGAAGCATCTGACGCAGGCCAGTTACTTCCGCTGGAAGTGCGACGATCCTGCGGTGATCACCGAGTGGGCCAGGGGCATGGCGCTGACCGAATCGCAGACCTTTGCCGATGCCGGTGACGAGGTCATCGCCACACTGCCGTTCGCCATGCGCACGATGATCCGTCTTTTCCCGAACATGATGCGCAAGCGCGTCGACGGCTACCGCATCAACGTGCTCACCGCACGCTAGCCGCCGCCGATCATTGCGGCGGGCACCACCCACTCATCAAACTGCGTCTCGGTCAGCAGATCGAGCGCGAGGGCCGCTTCTTTCAGCGTCGTGTTTTCGGCGTGCGCTTTCTTCGCGATGCGGGCCGCGTTGTCGTAGCCGATGTGTGTATTCAGCGCGGTGACCAGCATCAGTGAATTGCGCAGGTGTTCATCGATTCGGTTGTGGTTGGGCTCAATGCCGACCGCGCACTGGTCGTTGAACGCCTGACACGCGTCGCCCAGCAGCACCGCCGACTGCAGCAACGCATGGATCATGACCGGCTTGTGGACATTCAGCTCAAAGTGGCCGCTCGCGCCGGCAACCGAAATGGTTGTGTCGTTTCCGAGCACCTGCGCGCAGACCATCGTCAGCGCTTCCACCTGAGTGGGGTTGACTTTGCCCGGCATGATCGAAGAGCCCGGTTCGTTGGCCGGAATCGTCAGTTCACCTATCCCCGAGCGCGGGCCGGACGCCATCAGGCGGATATCGTTCGCGATCTTGGTCAGACTGACGGCGAGCTGTTTCAGCGCGCCGTGGCTCTCGACGATGGCGTCGTGGGCCGCGAGCGCCTCGAACTTGTTGGTCGCCGAGACGAACGGATGACCGGAGATGTCAGCGATGCGTTTGGCCACGTTGTCGGCATAGCCCGGCGGCGTGTTCAGGCCGGTGCCAACGGCTGTGCCGCCCAAAGCCAGTTCGGACAAATGCGCCAGCGAGTTGGCCACCGCTTTGAGTCCGTGATCCAGCTGCGCCACGTAGCCCGAGAACTCCTGACCCAGCGTCAGCGGTGTGGCGTCCATCCAGTGTGTGCGCCCGATCTTGACCACGTCGGCCATCGCACTGGCTTTTGCAGCCAGCGTATCGCGTAGTCGCTGGACCCGCGGCACGGTGTGTTCGACCAGCGCCGTATACGCCGCAATGTGCATGGCCGTTGGGAACGTGTCGTTCGATGACTGCGACTTGTTCACATCGTCGTTGGGGTGGATGCGCCGCTCGCCGTCGCCGAGCGCGTGGCCGTCCAGCACGTGGCAGCGGTTGGCGATGACTTCGTTGCTGTTCATGTTCGATTGGGTGCCCGAACCGGTCTGCCACACCACCAGCGGGAAGTGGTCGTCCAGCTCACCGGCAATGATCTCGTCGCATGCGCGGACAATCAGGTCGGCCTTCGCTTGGTCCAACACGCCAAGATCCGCGTTGGTCAGCGCCGCCGCCTTTTTGAGAACCCCGAACGCGCGGACCACTTCGATGGGCATCGAGCCCTGCGGCCCGATCGGGAAGTTCATGATGCTGCGCTGGGTCTGCGCGCCCCAGTAACGGTCGGCCGGTACCTCGACTGTGCCCATGGTGTCTTTTTCTGTTCTTGTGCTCATGGTGATCTCCGCTGTCGAACGATGCGCGCCCCTGTGTACGTGAGGGGCGAGAGGGGGTCAATACGCCGGATCAAAAAAACCCGCGACCGGTGGCCGGTCGCGGGTGTGTACTCAGCAAACCCAGAAACTAGTTTGTTTCGCAGATCCCATCCGCGCCGGGTCCTGGGGCGGTAAAAAAGAGCGATCGGAAGATACCGAGGTCAGTGAAGTTGGTTGTGCCGTCGCCGTTCAGATCCGCCTGATTGTTCGCGCCGAAAAAGAGAGACCGGAAGACGCCCAGGTCGACAACGCTGGTCGTGCAATCGTTGTTGAAGTCACCGTCGCATGCGTTGCCGTACCCATCGCTGTCGGTATCAAGCTGGCTGTTGTTACTGACCAGCGTGCAGTTGTCGACGCTGTCATCGACGCCATCGCCGTCGGTGTCGACGCGCAGGGTTACGGCGTCGAGTGTGCCGCCGCGCGTGACGATAAAGCGTGCGTCCTGGAGGATACCGAGCGGTCCTGCATTCTGCGTCTCGATGACATCAAAATCGAAGCGCACGCTGTTGCCTTCAAAAATCAGAGCGCCGTCCTGGGAGAAGCCGGGCTGGATGGGAAACGTCCCGAAGCCGAAGGCCTGACCGAACACGTCTGCCGTCAGGTCGATGCTGGTCAGGACGCCGTCGGTAAACGTCAGGCCAGCCCCGGTCGGGTTCGTGATCGTGAATTGGTAGTTCCACGCAAACTCGTTGTTCACATTGCGCGGCGACGTAATGGGATCAAGCTCGGGCGCATTAATTGTGATGGTCACGTCGGCTGCGGGAATAATGGTCTCGCCGGTGGGTGACACGACGCTGTCGTCGAAGCTGAGCGTGCCCAGATCGAAATCGCTGAAGTCGTCGTCTGTTACGCCGTTGGATAGTAGATTGAACGCGTCGGACTGCGGGTAGGTTTCCGCTGCGCTGAGCGGCTCCGCGGCCACCACGATCCAGAGATTGCCGTCAAAATAATACGGATAGTCGATGACCTTGCTTCCCGGCAGATCGGTATTGGGCTCGACCCCCTCGTTATTGACCCCCGCAGCGGCCGCATAGCCGGTGCCGTCAGAACCGGAGAGCGAGATGTCCGCCGCGTGGGCCGAGAAACCCAGCAGAACCGCAGCTGCGGCAATCGCGAGCTGAGTGCGCGCGGCGTGTTTTGGATAAGCGATGTCGTGTGTCATGTGAATGTTCCCTCGTGACGTTTTCAGACTATTTTTTTGCTATCGCTCGGATGATAGACTCGCGATCTTAATGAGAATGATTATCGTTAGCAAAGTGTGGCGTTATGGCATCGCGTTCGCCGTCACTTTGGCCGCATTCGGGGCACTCGTCCAGCAAAATTCCCGCGACGACGCCGACTGCGACCAGCCCGGCGCGGACCCGGCTAGCTGTGATAAACCGTCCGATGGCGAGGAGGCGCCCCTCAAACTCGAGACCATTACGGTGTTCGGTGAGAAAAAGCCGCTGAATCTTCAGGAATCGCTGTCGAGTATTGGTGTCGTGGGCGCCGAGGAAATAAACGAGACGGGCGTGCTCGATTTCCAGGAGGCCTTCCGACTACTCGCCAACGTGCGCGACGGGGCGGGCAACAACAACGGGTTTGTGATCCGTGGGATCAACTCAGAGGGCATCGGAATTAATGCGGGCGGGACGCCGCTTGCATCGCTGTACATTGACGGCGTGGTTCAGACGCCGTTTGGCACCCGACGCGGTGCCCGCGGGTTGTGGGACGTCCAGCAGGTCGAAGTGCTGCGGGGTTCGCAGTCGACGGTAACCGGTCGCAACGCGCTCGCCGGTGCCATTTCAATCAAATCCAATGACCCGACGTTTTACTGGGAAGGGGCCGCTCGACTCAGCGGGGACGATCGGGAGTTTGCGGAAGCGGCCGCGACGATTTCCGGACCGATCATCCGCGACAAGCTGGCGTTTCGGTTGGCGCACCAGCAGTTTGAAGACAACACGAACATCGACTTCATTGCGCTGGATCTCGACCGGGATCCGGCTGAGGGCGAGTATCGGAATACGCGGCTGAAGCTGCGCCTCGAGCCCTTATACGAGGTACCGCTCGCGATCAATTACACGGTATCGCACGCCGTCGATCAGCCCGGCGATGCAGCCGCAAACACCAACCAGGGCAACTTCAGTCTTTTTGATCGTGTGAACACCAACGCGTTCGAGTTTCGCGAAACCACCGTGACCAATCAGGCACTGGAGGTCACGTATGACCTAAACCGTGCTCTGCGACTGTCGTCGATAACGACCACAGCAGATGATGAGACCAACCGATCCTTTTTCAGGATTGAACAGGGCCAAACCGTCCAGCGGCTTGGCGGTTCGGTGGATTTCGATAATTTCACTCAAGAGCTGCGACTCAATTACGCGCCAGTGGATTCGCGTACTACGGCCGTTCTTGGCCTGTACTACTTTGAAGAGAGTCTGCTGAACAATACGGTGGCCCTCACTTCAGTGCCCACTCGCTTCGGTGCGGATATTACTGAGCAAAATTATGCGCTCTTCGGGCAGATCGACTGGTCAATAGCTGAGAACGTGTCGGTCCAATTCGGAGGCCGATGGGACCGCGCTGATTTCGAGGGGCGCTTGTTCAACGGCCCCGTGGACAATCCGCTTGTGACGGAACGACCGGACGCCGACTACACCGAATTCCTGCCCTCGCTCGGTTTGCTGATCGATGCGACCGATAACGTCAGCTTCGGTCTTTTGTTCAAGAAAGGCTTCCGTGCCGGCGGCAGTGATGTGAATTCTGAGGGACCGTTCGAGTTTGGTCCGGAACAAACATGGACCTACGAGGCCACCCTCCGCTCGCAGTGGCTGGACGAGCGGCTGCGCTTGAACGCCAATCTGTTTTTTACCAATTGGGAAGACCAGCAGGTGTCGTTCCCGATCAGTCCCAACGCAGGCGATGAACTGACCGCGAATCTCGGGGATTCGGACCTTGCCGGGCTGGAGATCGAGTTTGATCTGGCGCTGAGCCGTAAACTCGTGCTCAAAGGGTCGATCGGATTTGTCGAAACCAGGGTGGTGACCGCCGTATCCACAATCTCCACGGTGGGCAACGCGGCGGGCGATGCCTTCCGCGAGGCGGCTCCGTTCAGCGCGGCGGCGTCGTTTGTCTACGGCGGCCGAACAGGCTGGTTTTTGTCCGGCGACGCCGAATATACGGACGGTTACGAAAGCCAGTTGCCTAACGTTCAGAATACCGCTGTCCCCGGATTTCTGGTGGCCAACCTTCGGGGCGGCTACCGCTTCACGCGCGACGCGTACCGCGGACGCATCGCCCTCCAGATCGACAACGTCCTGGACAATCGCTTCCTGCTGAACATCGATCAGTTCGGAGCGGCAAATCTATGGCGCCAGCGCACGACGGGCCTGACCTTCTCGGTCAATTGGTAGATTGCACATGAATCAGTCTGTAGCACTCACTCTTCGCAAGCTTCTGTATGTCAGCGCACTGCTTTGTGTTGGGCATGGCTCCTGGGCGGTGCCGACGGTTCAGGTCGAGATTGAACCGCGCATCATGCTGGAGCGAATGTCTTTGCCGGACGGCCTGGCGACCCGGCACACCTTCACGTTTACGTTGAGCGAGCCGTTGGCCGACGGAGAAAGCGTGATGGTCGATATGCGGTCGAGCGTGCGTCAGGCGATTAATCAGTACGATCTCTTCAGCATCGTTATCGACGGCATGGCATTTCCGCAGGATGCTCAGTTTGCGGGCGACTTCACGACGATCCGATTCACACTGCAGCAGCAGGTGTCGACGCTGACAATAAACGGCTTCACGGACGAATTGGAGGCGGACGGGAACGGGGGCGGGGGCAACTCGAATCCGGATTGCGACGTGATTACGGGCGAAGGTTGCGTCGGTCCGCCTGAGGTCACCTTCGCCCTTGAGAACTGTCAGGGCTGCGAGATCGATCCGGATTACGGTGCCGTCGAGGTCTTTTTTTACGACGATCCCACCGATCTGCCAGATCAGGTGATGCTGTTCGCGCGACCGTCTTCGGTTATCGAGAGTGATAGCGACGACGTCATCCTCGAGGTGTTGCCGTTCCAACCGGTGCCGGCTGAGGGGCTGTCCGTCGATGTGGTGACAGACGATGAAAACGGTTTGCTTGAATTCGATACGGCGAGCGCGTCCTTACCGGAGGCCGGGATGTTCATGCCAAGGCCGAATCAGGATGGCTTCAACGTGCTGCTGGATGCGCGCGCCGAACCGTTTGCCGGTGGCGCGTACGAGATTCGCCTGCCGATACTGAATGACGGTCTCGATGAGGGTTGTGAGCGTATTGATTTCACGCTGTCGACCAACGGTGCGTCGACAGCGTTTGTGTCCAGCACGACGCTGACCAACCGCGTGCTGATTCGCGATAACGCCACCCAGACAACGGACACGTGTTTAACGACAGGTCCGCCGCCCGATCCCGATCCTGATCCCGATCCTGATCCTGATCCTGATCCTGATCCTGATCCTGATCCTGATCCTGATCCTGATCCGATGCCAGATCCAGATCCGACACCGGACCCTGATCCCATGCCGGACCCTGATCCGATGCCGGACCCGGACCCGACACCGGACCCCGATCCGACGCCCGATCCTGATCCGACACCCGATCCGGATCCAATGCCCGATCCAGATCCGACACCCGACCCGGACCCAACGCCGGACCCGGATCCAATCGGCGATCCGGACCCGACACCGGAGCCGGTGCCTGAGCCCGAGCCGCCGGAAGTCTCACGGTCGAGCGTGGGGGGAATCGGCGGCGTATCATGGGGTGCACTGGGCCTCCTAGCGCTGGCCTGGCGCCGCCGCGCCCAGTCCTTACAGAGCGGAGTGCGCTGCTAGAAAAAGAACATGGGTGCGGCGATCCGTCGTCGTCCCTGCGCCCGGTCTGGCGAACAGGCCACACAATCCCGGTTCACAGAAAGCCGGATGTTGAAAACATCAGGAGAGTAAAAAATGACCATTAAAAACCGGCTTGCGCTGCCACTGTGCGCGCTGGCCTTATCCGCAACGGGCGGTGCCCAGGCGGCCACCACCATCAGTCTGGCCTCGATCATGGATGCCGACAGCTTTATTTCGGAATCCGCATTCAGTGGCGCCTATGCCCAGATTTCGCAGGGCGACGGCAGCCTCGGATCGGTCGGCGCGCTTACGGGCGACAACGACGGGCTATACAACCTGAACGATTTCGGTCAGCCGAACCCGCAGATGTTTGGCGGCGTTGACCTGTTTCCGCGTGAGCAGAACTTCCAGGTCGGCAGCGTGACGTACGACGAAACGCAGATCACCGGCGTGGGCGTCGAAACTGTGCAGATCTCAAGCATCGATCTGAGCGAGCTGTACACGCCCGATCCGGAACGCACGAACCCATCGCCGGGCACCGCACCGTCGGTGATCAGCGATATCTCGGATCTGGCCATCGGTACTTGGTTTTTCAACGCGGCGGGCGGCATTTCGTTCGGCGATCTGGATGCCAACGACACACTCACGTTCACCGATGGTGTGCTGACGTCGATCGACCTCGAAATCACCACTGTCTTTAGCGTTCAATCGTTTGACCTCATCGAATTCGAGGGCGTGTTCCGCATCAGCGGCAACGAGATCGGCTACCTGATCAATGACTTCCAGTTCGGAAGCACGTTGGAAGCCAACATCACGGGCATCGTGTCGGCCGTGGTGCCGGTGCCGCCGGCGCTGCTGCTGTTCCCGTCGGCATTGGCGGCCTTCGGCGCGCTGCGTCGTCGCCGCGGTTAAGCTGTCGTTCGTGTCGCGGGCGTCGCGTGATGCGGCGCCCGCGAGGTTCACCATTTTGGAGTATTCGCAGATGGCACTTCGATCCACTATTGCAGCATGTGCCGCTTTGGCCATGATTCCCTTTCAGGCCCATGCGACCGAAGTCTGGTCGGGCGACGACGTGTCGTTTTCGAAACCCGCCTTTGCTGATGCTACGGATGCCGCGAACCAGGATCGCATCACGGACGGGGTCTGGCTGACCCGCGATAACATCCGCGGCCTCTATAACATCGCCGTTGAGAACCGCTATATCCCACCGGGCAGTCCCGCCGACACCCGCTGGGCGTTTGCGGGTATCAACGGCAACCCGGAAACGGTCAGTGCGGCGAACTTCGCCGATCTCACCTACACCAACTGGGCGGATTCGCTCGGGGGGAACGGCAACCTGGCGACCAACATCATCAACCGCCCCGGTGTCGTCCACTTGATTTCGGAAGACACTTACATCGATATCCGTTTTTCCGTATGGGGGATCGGTACGGGCAGCGGCGGCACGTTTGCCTACGTACGGGGCGCACCGCCCCCGGCCGACTCCGACGGTGACGGCATCGCGGACGCTAAGGATAACTGCGTGCTGGTAGTGAACCCCCAGCAGCGTGATCCGGACGGCGACGGCTTCGGGGCCAGCTGCGACACGGATCTGAACAACGACTGCATTTCGAACGCGGTCGACCTGGGCCAATTCCGGTTGCGTTTTTTCGGAAACGATCCGGACGCGGATTTTAACGGTGACGGGGTCGTCGCGATCGTTGATCTCGGCATATTCCGCCAGCGATTCTTCACCGCACCCGGCCCATCCGCGTTCGCAACCTGCGAGACCGCTCGCTAGACCTTTGCCGCCCTCGCTCGTCCGGTGCTTGAACCGGTCGAGCGGCGGTGGTGCAATGCCGCCGCCATGACCCAGCTTTCTCTCGCCAAAGATTTAATTCGCGTGCTTCTGCTCGAGGGCATTCACGGTGCCGCCGTGGAGGCGCTGCGGGCGGCGGGCTACACAAATGTGACCTGCCACCCCAAGGCGCTGTCGCCGTCGGATCTGAAAGACGAGCTTGCCACCGCGCACTTCGTCGGCATTCGCTCGCGCACGCAGCTCACCGCGGACGTGCTCGCCGAGGCGAAGCGACTGGTCGGCGTGGGGTGCTTTTGCATCGGTACGAACCAGGTGGATCTGGCGGCGGCCCAACAGGCGGGCATACCGGTCTTCAATGCCCCGTTTTCCAATACCCGAAGCGTCGCCGAACTGGTCATCGCTCAGATCATCTTGCTGATGCGCGGCATCCCGCAGAAAAACGCCGCGGCGCACCGCGGGGAGTGGCTCAAGTCGGCGACAGGGTCCTATGAGGCCCGGGGCAAGACGCTCGGCATCATCGGCTACGGGCACATAGGCAGCCAGCTCGGGATTCTGGCGGAGGCGCTCGGGATGCGCGTGATCTACCACGACATTGAAAACAAGCTGCCACTGGGCAACGCCGAGGTGATCAGCAGCCTCGACGATGTGCTGGCGCGGGCCGATGTGATTTCACTGCACGTGCCGGAGACCCCGCAGACGCAGAACCTGATCGGAGCACCACAGCTTGGACGCATGCGGCCGGGGTCGTTCCTGATCAACGCGTCCCGTGGCACGGTTGTGGATATTGCCGCGCTGGCCGACGCGCTTGAAACCGGTCACATCGCCGGTGCGGCGGTGGATGTGTTTCCGGAGGAGCCCAGAAGCAACCATGATGAGTTCATCTCGCCGCTGCGCAGGTTCGATAACGTGATCCTGACCCCGCACATCGGTGGCAGTACGCACGAAGCGCAGGAGAACATCGCGCTGGACGTCATCGCCAAATTGATCCGCTTCAGCGACAACGGATCGACCAATGCGGCGGTCAATTTCCCGCAGGTGTCGCTGCCGGACCACGCCGGTGCGCGGCGTGTCCTGCACATGCACCGCAATGTTCCGGGCGTCATGGAACAGATCAACCGCATCTTCGCCGGGCACGATGTGAACATCGCCGGCCAGTATTTGCAGACCTCGGCAGACGTGGGCTACGTGGTCATGGATGTGGAGGTGGGGCGACCGGACGCGCTGCTCGATGACCTCCGTGGCGTCGACGGCACGATTCGCGCCCGTCTGCTGCACTGACCGTGGCCCACCCGGACGCACTGGCGGCATTGCGTGAGGTCGTGGGGCCGGCCGGCGTGGTCGACCGCGATCTGTGGCCGGCTTACCTTGAGGACGAACGCGGTCTGTACCACGGTGAGGCGGCGTGCATCGTCCGTCCGGCAACGACCGATGAGGTCAGCGCGGTCCTTGGCACATGCGCTCGCTTCGGTCTGGCCGTTGTGCCACAGGGCGGCAACACAGGCTACTGCGGCGGCGCGACGCCGGATGACGCCAGTAACCAGATTGTGCTGTCGCTGTCGCGTATGAATCGCGTGCGCGCCGTGGACCCGGTCGGTTTCACGATGACCGTCGAGGCGGGCGTGATCCTTGCCAATGCACACGCGGCGGCCGAGCAGCACGCACTTCTGTTTCCACTGAGCATGGGCAGCGAAGGCAGCTGTCAGATCGGCGGTAACCTCGCCACAAACGCCGGCGGTCTCGCCGTTCTGCGTTACGGCAACACCCGCGATCTGGTGCTCGGCATCGAGGCGGTGCTGCCCGATGGCACGGTTATCGATTCGCTTTCGGGCCTTCGCAAGGACAACACCGGCTACGACCTGAAGAATCTGCTGATCGGCTCCGAGGGGACACTTGGGGTAATAACGGCGGCGGTGCTCAAGCTTTTTCCGCAGCCGGTATCGCGTCAAACCGCGTTCCTCGCGCTCGCGGACGCGCCCGCCATGTGTCGACTGCTCGCCGACGTTCGCCGGACCAGCGGCGACACGGTGACCTCGTTTGAGTACATCGCCCGGCCGGCGCTCGATCTGGTGCTTGAGCACATTGACGGCGCGGCTGATCCGCTCGACGCCGCCTACGACCACTATGTGCTGCTCGAGCTGTCCAGCGGGCAGAGCGAAGACGACCTGCGGTCCGTTTGTGAGACCATTTTGATGCGCGGCATGGAAAACGGCGACGTACTGGACGGGGTTGTCGCCGAGTCGGGTCGGCAACGCGATCGCCTTTGGCATTTGCGCGAAAGCATTCCCGAGGCCGAGAAACACGCCGGGCGATCGGTGAAGCACGATATCTCGGTGACCGTGGCACGCATGGCCGACTATCTGGCCGCGGCGCCAGCGGCGCTTGCGGCGGTCACACCGGCGAGAACATCTGTGTATGGGCATGTCGGCGACGGCAACCTGCATTACAACGTGCTGGCGCCCGAGGGTGTGGCACCCGAGACGTTCCGCGCCGCACACGGTGGTGCGATCTCGGACGCGGTCCATGACCTTGCGGTGTCGATGGGCGGCAGCTTCAGCGCCGAACATGGCATTGGCAAGCTCAAAAAGCCGGCGCTGGCCCGTTACAAGTCGCCAGCCGAGCTGGCCGCCATGCGCGCGATAAAAAAAGCGTTAGATCCCGACGGACGAATGAACCCCGGGAAGCTTTTCGACTGACGTCCGGCGGCTGGGTGGCGCTGTCGATAAAGGCGTGTCCGAAAACCAAAACGCCCGCGCGAGGCGGGCGTTCTGGCCGACATTTTGGCCGACGTTCTGGCCGAAGTGCCGTCGCGTCAGGACGCGATGATGATCTCGGAGAACGGTTTGCGCGTTCGCGGCGCGGCGTCGCGCTTCACGCGTTCGTCGCTCTCGTCCCCGCCTTCCAGGTAGTAGCCCACGGCCAACGCCGTGGCCGGCTTGAGACCATCGGGAATCGAGAACGTCTCCACGATTTTCTCCGGGACGATGCCGCCCATCTGATGCACACACAATCCACGCGCGGTGGCTTCGATGGTCAGGAAGGCGGACGCGGCGCCCAGGTCGTGCAGCGCGACGCCGTTGGGTTCACCGTTGAACGCAAAATTTTGCTGGTACAACCCGAGCATCAGCACGGGGGCGTGTTGCGCCCACGCCTGATTGGGTTCCACCAGACAGTTCAGCACGCTGTCCCAGAGCTGCGCGTTGCGTGATTTGGACGCGACCACATAGCGCCAGGGCTGGTCGTTGTAGGACGACATAGCCCATCGTGCGGCCTCCAAAAGGCTGTTCACGTCGTCCTCGCTGACGTCACGCGAGGGGTCGATCGCGTACGGACTGTGCCGCTTCACAAAAACGTCGTGCACGGGATGGTCGGTATTGGCGTGTCGGCTCATGCTTTATTCCTCGGGCTTGCGGAAACGGAAGGTAAATCGATCGGTGTTGCCGGTGACGGACTTGCGGCCCACCTCGTAGCGCAGTTCGTCGTCCGGGCGGTAATGCAGGTCGCTGAACGCCTCGAGCTCGAAACCCGCTTCCAGAGTTTCATGAATGACCCGCACCGGATCGATGCGTCGCCGGTTTTCGCGCGTTTTGGGCTCCATGTGCCTGGCGGTGTGGTCAACGACGCCGTACACGCCGCCCGGCTTCAGTGCCTGAAAAGCGGCCGCGTTGATTTTGGCGCGGGCCTCGGGCGTGAAGTTGTGGACGTTTCGGAACGTCAGCACCATGTCGTACGTGCCATTCCCGAAATCGATGTCGTTGGTCAGGCTGTACGTGCCGAACTCGCCGTCGCGTTCGAAACCGGGGTCGAAATCCAGCGCGGTGACGTTCTCGAAACCGTCGAGCGTCAGCACTCGCTCGCTGACGCGGCCTGTGCCCAGTGCCACGTGTAGTTCCCCGTCGGCGGCAAGCGTGGGTCCGAGGAGTTTGGTGTACCAGCCGCCCCCGGGGAGCAACTCGAGAACCTTCATGTCTGACTTCAGGCCGAAGAAGGCGAGGGTCTGAACCGGTTTGCGGTTTGCATCCCGGTCTTTCTCCGCGTCGCTGCGGATGTCGCTGGACAACGCGGTTTTGACGCGTTCCTCAGTGGCGTCGTCCGCAAATGCGGGCGCGGCTACAAGCATCGCCCCGGTCAAAAGGCTGGTCAGAAAGTCGGTTCGTGTGGATCGGTACATGCGAGTCTCCCTACGCATTGATTGCAGGTGATCGCGGCGGGCGCGAAGTGTAGCGCAGTGCCGGAGTCAGCGCAGTGCCGGTGTCGTAACAAAAGGCGACAGCCGAGCGCGTGCCGGTTGAGTTTGGTCGTGCTTTTCGTGCACGCTGCGTTGCCGCGATCAGATGCTCGATGACCAATTCAAGGACCAGCACAATGCCCAAAGCGATCTGGAACAACGTCGTTATTGCCGAATCCGACGCCACCGTCGTGGTTGAGGGAAATCACTACTTTCCACCCGCTTCATTGAATGAATCCGCGCTCACCAAAAGTGACAAGACCACGGTCTGCGGTTGGAAAGGCACCGCGAACTACTATCACGTTCATGCCGGCGACGACGTCAATCAGGATGCCGCCTGGTACTACGCCGAGCCCAAGTCCCGCGCCGAGAACATCCGCGGCCACGTGGCGTTCTGGCGCGGTGTCGAAATCGTCGACTGATTGACGTCTGTCAACGCGGTCAAACATCCCATCTGTCCGTCGATTCAGACATAATATGCGACCTGGATGCGCAGGGAGCCGGCGCGTCGTAACAGGAGTCCGCGATGTCGGTAATTGAAACCGAGCGCCTGCGATTACGTCCGATTGACGCTGAGCGTGATTTTGCGGGCTGGGCGCACGCGTTCGCGCATCCGGACACGGTGCGATACCTGAACAGCCCGCCGATGGACGCGGCGCAGGCCTGGCGCAACATGGCCATGGTCATCGGGCACTGGGCTGTTCGCGGCTACGGTTTTTTCACGGTCGAGGACAAACGCACCGGCGAGTGGGTCGGCCGCGTTGGGCCGTGGTATCCGCACGGGTGGCCAGAGCCGGAAGTCGGCTGGACGATCTCGCCGGATCATGTGCGAAAAGGCTACGCCGTGGAGGCGGGCAGGGCCGCCATTGACTACGCGTTTAATGAGCTTGGCTGGCGTCGCGTGGTGCACGTCATTCTTCAAGGAAACGAGGCAAGCATCCGCACCGCCGAGCGTCTGGGGTCACGTCTTCTCCGCGAACAGGACGGACTCGCCGGTGTCACCTCTGACCGCGTGTTTATCTACGGCCAGGAGGTCGCGTCATGAACGAAAAATCCCGGGCACGCTCTGTCGCTCTTTGCTCCGTGCTGGGCATGGCGATGGTGGGCTGTGGCGGCGGTGATGCTGACGCACCACCGGCGCAAAGCGGCCCGCCGCCGGTGGATGTAAACGTGTCGCAGGTGGTCGCGCGCTCGGTCACCGAATGGGATCAGTTCAACGGCCGGATCGAAGCGGTTCATCGTGTTGAACTCCGGCCGCGAGTCGGCGGATACCTTGACCAGGTTCATTTCAGTGAAGGCGCGCTGGTCAAGGCAGGTGATGTGCTGTTCACCATCGATTCGCGCGAATACGACGCTGCGGTACGCCGCGCCAAAGCTGTCCTTGCCAGCGCGAACACCCGTCTGTCGCTGGCGCGCCAGGAGCAGGCTCGCGCCAAAACGCTGGTCGATGCCCAGGCGATTTCTGCGGAAGAATTTGAGCAGCGTCGGGGCGAGACGCAGCAGGCGCAGGCGCAGATCGGTACGGCGGAGGCGGAACTGGTTCAGGCCGAACTGAACCTTGAATTCGCCACAATCCGTTCACCCATCGACGGGCGTGTGGGCGAAGCGTTAATCCGCGCCGGCAATCTGGTGTCGCCGGGGACATCGCTTCTGACCACTGTGGTGTCGGTCGATCCGGTGCACGTGGTGTTCGAAGGCGACGAGCGGATTTATCTCAAGTACCAGGCGCAGGCTCGCTCGGGCGATCGGCCCAGCTCGCGTGAGACCGCCAACCCGGTCCGGGTTGGGCTGATCGATGAGACCGGGTTTCCGCACGTCGGTCAGATGGACTTTGTCGACAACGAACTCAACCCGGCGACCGGGACCATCCGCGGGCGGGCAGTGTTGCCGAACCCAGACGGCGTGTTCACGCCGGGTCTGTTCGCACGGGTCCGGCTGCTGGGCAGCCGCGAGCACGATGCGCTGTTGATCAACGATGTGGCGGTGCTGACCGATCAGGACCGAAAGTATGTCTACACCGTGGGGCCCAACGGGGAGGCTTTACGGCGTGATATCGTGCTGGGGCGCGACATTGACGGACTGCGCGTGGTTGAAGACGGTCTGACCGCCGACGATCGTATTGTGGTCAGCGGGTTTCAGCGCATCTTTTTCCCGGGCGCGCCGCTCAAGCCCACGGATGTGCCGATGGACGATCCCTTCGCCACGGTCGCTGATTAAGCGTGGATAAGTAGCCATGGATCTGTCGCGCGTCTTCGTGGATCGGCCGATTTTCGCTGCGGTCCTGTCGATTCTGATCTTTATCTCCGGACTGCTGGCGTTGTTCGATCTGCCGGTCAGCGAGTATCCGGAGGTGGTGCCGCCGTCCATTCAGGTGAATGCGACGTTCCCCGGTGCCAATCCGCAGACGATTGCCGAAACCGTTGCTGCCCCTCTGGAAGAGGCGATGAACGGTGTCGAGGGCATGATTTACATGAAGTCGACCGCCGGATCGGACGGCGTCATGCAGCTCACTGTGACCTTCGAGCAGGGCACAGACATCGACTTGGCGGCGGTGCAGGTTCAAAACCGCGTGGCGCAGGCCACACCACGATTGCCCGAAGCGGTGCGCGCGCTGGGCGTGGTCACGGCCAAGTCGTCGCCCAATCTGACGATGGTCGTCCACATCCGCGCGCCGGATGGCCGCTATGGCGGTTTGTACCTCTCTAACTACGCGGACCTGCGGATTCAGGATGAACTTGCCCGAATCGAGGGCGTGGGACAGGCGCTCGTGTTCGGTGCCGGCACCTACGCGATGCGCATCTGGATCGATCCGGAGAAAGCCGCGTCGCGGGATCTGACCGCCGGGGACATCGTGGCGGCGATTCGCGAGCAGAACGTACAGGTCTCGGCCGGCGTGATTGGCGGACCGCCTGCATCGCCTGGTGCGGATGTGCAAATGTCGATCAACGCCGAGGGTCGACTGACCACCCCCGAGGAATTCGGGGAGATCGTGATCAAGACCGGGCGTGACAATGCCCTGACGCGGCTGCGTGATGTGGCGCGCGTCGAGCTGGGCTCCAACAGCTATGCGCTGCGGTCATTGCTCAACAACGAACAGGCTGCGGCGGTTGTGATCTTCCAGTCGCCCGGTGCCAATGCGATTGCGTTGTCCGACAACGTACGCGCCAAGATGGACGAGCTGGCCGAGGCGTTTCCCGAGGGGCTCGAATGGGAAGTGGTCTACGACCCGACGGTATTTGTACGCCAGTCCATTGCGTCGGTGGTCAGCACGCTTCTCGAGGCGGTGTTGCTGGTGGTCATCGTTGTGATTGTCTTCCTGCAAACCTGGCGTGCGTCGATCATTCCG
>JBCCMA010000032.1:0-24555 GCA_039026595.1 Pseudomonadota bacterium | reverse complement strand
GACGGGGGAGAAGAATAGCGCGCCGGAGTCGCGCCAGGCATCGAGCACGATGCCCGAATTAAACGGCTGACCGGCGGCGGTACTGAGGGCGCCACTGTGTTCAAGCCGCCAGGGCCGAGAGGGATAGGCAACCGCCCAGTACAGATCGAGTGTCTCCAGCTCGAGTGCATCCAGCCGTCTGAGCAGGTCTTCGGCCCAGTGCGTGCACAGGCCGCGTGGCTTCAGACCCATATTGACCAGCATGTTGTGCGTAATCGGTGGGGCTGTCAGCTTGTATTGATTGGCCAGTTCGATGGCCAGGCCCACGGCCGTTTGCGCTGCGAGATCCGCTTCCGCCGGATCCACGAGCGGGCCGAGTTCGAGAAGCATGGCGCGCAACTCGTCCATGCGCGCGAAATGGGCCGCGACCTCTGTATCGATCTCCACCCGGGACCGATCCGCCATGCGCTCCAGATCGTAACGCACCGCGACACAGCCGCTGCAGAAGGCAGCGATGATCAGGGCCGGCAAAAGGGCTTGTTTCTGCATACTTGTACAAAAACGGCCGCACCCCGGAAGGTGCGGCCGCGCAGGTTCGATGCGGGTCGTCGACCGACCCGCAAAAAACGCTTTAGAACTTCAGACCCAGCGCACGGACGACTTCGATCGTCACGTACTTGTCACCCGAAGGCAGGCCCTTGCGGTTCGCGTAGCAGCGGGCAGCACTCAGCGTGCAAGGACCCATGATGCCGTCGACGCCGCACTTCTTGCAGTCCGCCTTGCTGTTCAGGGCGCTCTGCAGTTCGCTGACGTTCTGCGGCGTCATGTTGATTTCGCACAGCACCGGGCGCCACTCGAGGAACTCTTCGCTTGTCTTCTCGGTGGTGGTGACTGACTCGGTCTGCTCCGGAATGGCGATGCGACGCTCGGATGCCGGCTGCACCAGCTTGACCGTGTCAATCGTGCGGTATTCAGCCGGGATCTCAACGACGCGAGTCGTGGCGGGCTTGACCAGAACTTGCTTTGTGATCGTCTTGTACGTCGCCGGGATTTCGACCAGGCACATCACTTCGCCGGTGTCGTTGGTGCGCGTCGTCAGGACTTTCTGGCCTGCGAAACGGTCAACCTGAGCGGCAGCGCCGCCGAAGCCGACTGCGCTTTTGCCCGAGCCGATGCCTGTGCCGACTTTCCACTCGGTGCGAGCAGGCTGGTCGAGAACACGCTCGGTGACCGTCTTGTACTCGGCCGGAACGGTGACGAGCTTCTGACCGGCCGGCTTGACCAGGATGCGTTCGGTGCTCGGCTCGTAACGGGCCGGCACGATTTCAATGCGCTCGCCTGCTTCGCGCTTGACCACGGTGCGGGTAGTGGTCTTGTACTGTGCAGGGATGATGACGCGAGCGTAGCACTCACCCGGACGCGGGTTCGGCGGCAGCAGGTCGCTGCTCATGCCGGCCGGTGCCGGAGCGGTGGTCTTGGTGGTGCGGGCCGTTTCCAGCTCGCCGCGCAGGCTGGCCAGATCACGGTCGCGCTGACGCAGCTCTTTTTCAAGCATGGCCAGTTTGCGCTTCTGTTCTGCCATTTCGGCGTCGCTTGCCGCAGTGGCCGATGCCGTGGTGCCCGTGGACTGCGACGCGGTCTGCGCACAGCCCGTGAGGACCATGAACGCGGCCGACGCGAGTACGACGTACGTTTTCTTAAGGTTCATTATGAGGTACCTCCAGGTATCCCTAATCAGATGAGTAATTGCTTATTGGATAAATCCGGCAGAGCGGATGACCGGCAGGTCTGTACAGCGCTGGCAGCCGTGTTATCGGCTACTCGTTTTTGTCCAACGGACGACCCCCAAGTCGCCGCAAGTATAGCGATGTGTGATCTGAATACCACTTTCGCCATTGGAATTTACAATCTGGCGGACCGTATTTCGTTGTTTTTTCGCTACAAAATTTTTATGTCGAATCAGGATGCCTGAGCTAAGTGGATGATCGCGCGGCGCCTTTGAACCGGTGAGCTCACAGCAGGATACAGATAGCCGATATTGCCTAAGCGGGTTGGCGGTGGCGATGCGGCAGCATACGAAAAAGTTCGCACTTTGTGCGATGCGCAAAATGTCGTTACAACAGCGCTTTTACGAATCGCGCTACGCCCAGTGCGATGTAGAGAGCGTCCAGCTGCGCTCGGGACTGGGCTCGTACGGTCAGCGTCAGCGCGAGATAGTTGCCTTTGGCACTGGTGCGCGACACCAGACTGAGCGGCGACAATCCTTGTTGTTGCACCACATTGCGTACGTGGGTCTCAAGCTCAGGGGTGTTTTCCCCCATGATCTTGATCGGGAAATCGCACGGAAAGTCGAAAAGCACATCGGCTTGTGTGCCGGCCCCGTCGGCTCGTTCCGTCATACCCGTTCCTGCATTTTGGCGGCCTGATAATGCTGGTCGAGCCGGCGCCAAACCGGTCCAGGGCGGCCGTTTGCGACGTCGCGATCGTTCAGACGCGTCACCGGCAGCACATCGCGCGTGGAGCTGGCCAACCAGATTTCATCGGCATCATTCAGATCATCCATGGAGATTCGGCTGGTCATGTGTTTGATCCCGTTCTCTTCCATCAGGCGCAGAACGATATCCGACGTGGTGCCAGGCAAGATGTGCTGTCCCGGCGGCGGCCGGACAACCACGCCGTCACGCACCACGAAAACACTGCTGGCGGCGCCTTCGGTTACCTCGTCGCCGTTTAGCAAAATGGCCTCCACACCCCCGTGCTCGCGAGCAAACTGCCGAGCCATCGTGTTTGCCAGCAGCGACGTGGATTTGATGTCGCAGCGCGCCCAACGGTCGTCCAGCCGCGTGACAGCGGCGACGCCCGTGTGCGCGATCGCGGGATCACGCGGATGCAATGAGTGGCTCATGCCGAACAAGGTGGGTATGGCGTCATCGGGGTAGGCGTGGTTGCGCACGCCGCGGCTGGCGCCGCGAGTGACCTGCAGATAAACGGCCATGTCGCCGTTGCCGTTCGCGCTGACCAGTTGCATACACGCATCACGGAGCGACTGCCGGCTGAACGCCTCGGCCAGATCGATCTCGGCCAGCGAGCGTTCAAAACGGCTCAGGTGCGCATCGAGGCCGAAGGGGCGTCCGGCGTAGACCGGGATGACTTCGTAGATGCCCTCACCGAAGAGAAACCCGCGGTCCAGCGGCGAGATTTTGATGGACTCCAGCGGTTGACAGGCGCCATTCAAAAAGCCGATGGGAAGCAGTGACGCCATGGGTCAATCAAACCAGAGACGGACTTCGTCCATTGCGCGCCGAAAGAAGTGACCACTGGGAACGTCATTGAGCGGCAACAGTTCGCGTTGCGCCAGCACGTCGCCGTCCAGGGTCACGATGACCTGCCCGAGCGGGGCGTCCTGCAGGAGGGGCGCCACCAGGGTTGCCGGTAATTCCATGCTGGCACTCATTGAATCGTATTCGCCGCGCGGAATGGTCACGTAGAGGTCTTTTGCCAGTGTCAGTTCCACGTTGTCTCTGTCGCCTTTATAGACGCGCTCGGTCTGGATGATGTCCCCGGCGGCGTAGAGCCGGTGCGTCTCATAGAAATTGAAGGCGTAGTTGATCAATGATTGACTCGAGGCGACGCGCGCATCCTCACTGGGTGTCCCGAGAACGACGGAGATGACGCGCATATCGCCGCGCTTGGCCGAAGAGACCAGGCAGTAACGCGCGGCATCCGTGAATCCGGTCTTGACGCCGTCAACCGAATCATCGCGCCACAGTAGACTATTTCGGTTGTACTGCTTGATTTCGTTGAACGTGAATGAGCGCTCGGAATAGATCGAGTAGTGCTCGGGAAAGTCGTCGATCAGACGCTGGGTGAGCGTCACGATGTCGCGGGCAGACATCTTGTGCCCTTCGGCGGGCAGACCGTTGCTGTTGGCAAATTGGCTGTCGTTCATGCCTAGCTTTGCTGCGTACTGGTTCATCAGCGCAGCGAACGTGCTTTCGGTGCCCGCGATATGCTCGGCGATCGCGATACTCGCGTCATTGCCCGATTGGATGATCATCCCGCGCAACAAGTCTTCGAAGCGGACCTTCTTGCCCACCTCAATGTACATTCTGGAGCCCTCCGCCCGCCACGCTTTTTCGCTCACTGTGATGTTGTCATCCAGTGAAATCTGACCTTCGCGAAGTTTGTCGAAGGCCACATAGGCCGTCATCAACTTTGTGATACTGGCCGGCTCCACGGCCGCCTCCGAATTTTTTTCGGCCAGCACGCG
Source organism: Pseudomonadota bacterium (assembly GCA_039026595.1). Lineage (GTDB taxonomy): Bacteria > Pseudomonadota > Gammaproteobacteria > Steroidobacterales > JBCCMA01 > JBCCMA01. Next base: position 20,306 of record JBCCMA010000032.1, on the reverse strand, counting down.
GCCGCTGTGGTGTTCGATCACCAGATACGCGCTCGCGTTGATGCCCGGCGGCGCCGGAATGGGCGTGGACGCGCCCGACGCGGCGAGGGTGGTCAGTGCAAAAGCGAGCAGCGATAGTGCGAACAGGTAAGCGACACGCGCTCTTTGCAGCATGATGCCAGGTCTCCCTTAATCGACAGCGAGGCGAGCCGAATTGAACCCAAGCTCGTGCAACGCGTAAATATACCGGTCAAATTGATCGACGCTGTCGACCGGTCCGATCCGTACCCGGTGGACGGTGCGCCCGTCTACCGTGGTCTGTCCGGTTTGGACATCGAGAAAGCCAGACGCGTTCAGTGTTTTGGCGACCCGATCAGCGTTTGTGCGTTCCCCATAGGCGCCGACCTGGATGTAAAACGCCTTGGCCGATTCGGGGGTCGACGCGGCCGGTGCCTCGATCGGGCCACCGCCAGGCCCGGGGACAACGCGCACATCCACCAGTGTGGTGCCGGGCCCCACCATGTCGAGCGCTCGGGCCGCTGCGCGCGACAGATCGATCAAACGGTTGTCGACAAACGGGCCTCGGTCATTGATGCGTACGACGACGCGCCGACCGTTTCGGAGGTTGGTGACTTCCGCGTAGGTTGGCAGCGGCAGCGTCTTGTGCGCAGCGGTCATCGCGTTCATGTCGAACCGCTCTCCGTTGGCTGTGGGCTTGCCGTGAAAATTGGGGCCGTACCACGAGGCGACGCCGCGCTCGCGGTATCCGACGGCGGATTTCAGCGGCACGTAGCGTTTGCCAAGGACAACGTACGGGTCGGTTTTGTCGTTTCGCGAACCGGCGTTGCTTTGTGGCGCGTCGCTGGCAGGCGGCGCGGTCGGGCCCGAGGTGGGCCACTGGCAGGCGGTGATGCACAGCACGACCGCCGCCAGTGCGGGTCTAGCGTGGCGCGGCACTATTGCGGGCCGCGGAAGCGGGTTGCGGCGTGCCGAGCGCGGCGCTCAACTCGAGCACGCTGCGGGCGTAGAGACGGCTGCGGTTGTAACGCGTAATCACGAAAAAATTCTGAAAGCCAACCAGATGCTCGGTGCCGTCGGCGTTCTCGTAGGGCAAAAGCGAGCCAATGTTGTTGTCGTCGAGCGACGTAGTGAACTCAATACCCTGCGATTTCAGAAAGCCTAGTCGATACGCCGGCGTCAGAATGGTGGTTTCCAGATTGCGTGCGGCCGTGCGAGACGCGTTGGCCGCTGCGGCGATCGGTTGGTCGGGTTGCCAGCCGTGAGCAAGAAAATAATTGGCGATACTGGCGAAGACGTCGTCCCAGCTCTGCCACAAGTCCCGCGACGCATCGTCATTGCCATCGGCGGCGTACAGCCGGTAACTGCTCGGCATGAACTGTGCGGCGCCCATGGCGCCAGCGTAGGACCCCTTGACCGTGAGCGCATCCACCGATTCTTCGCGCGTCAACAGGAAGAAGTGTTCCAGCTCGCGGGTGAAGAACTCGCTGCGTCGCGGATAATCGAAGGCGAGCGTGGTCAGCGCATCGAGAACGCGGTAACTGCCTGTAATGCGCCCGTAGTTGGTTTCGATGCCGATGATGGCGGCGATGATCGTGGCGGGCACGCCCGTGCGCTCGGACGTCTCGCTGAGCGCCTGTTGGTGCTCGACCATGAAGGCGCGGCCGCGTTTGATTCGCGATTCGGTCACGAAAATGGCGCGATACTCGTGCCACGGTTTGCTCTTTTCAGCCGGGCGGCTGATCGCCTTCAGGATGCTCTGTTGAGGTTTGGCATCGGCCAGCGTGGCCAGTATCGCATCACGATCGAGCCCGTGTTCTTTTGCCACTTGCGTTGCAAAAGACTGGATGTCACGGCGAGCGAGGTCAAAGCCCGTGCTCGGGGCCTCTGCGGCCAGCACGCACTGTGCGCCGATACCGGAAATGCTGATAACCAGAGAAAGCAGGGCGGCTACGCGTCCCCGGCTAGACGACAGTGCGGTCATTGGCCGAGTAGTTTCCTGTGCGTGTGGATCGCCTGAAGGATACCGAAACCGGCCATCAGGGTCACCATCGACGTCCCGCCGTAACTGATCAGCGGAAGCGGCACACCGACCACCGGCAACAGTCCGGTCACCATGCCTGTGTTGACAAAGACATACACAAAAAAGGTCAGCGCAAGGCCGCCGGCCAAAAGCCGCGCGTAGGTGTCCTGCGCTTCGACCGCGATGAACAGGCAGCGTCCGAGCACGAACAAATAAAGAACCAGTACGACGAGCAGTCCGACCAGTCCGAACTCCTCGCCGATCACCGCAAAAATGAAATCAGTTGAGCTTTCCGGAAGAAATTCCAGCTGCGCCTGCGTGCTGTTCAGCCACCCCTTGCCGAATACGCCGCCCGATCCGATCGCGATCTTGGACTGAATGGTGTGATAGCCCGCCCCCAGCGGATCGCGCTCGGGGTTTAGAAACGTCAGCACGCGGCTTTTCTGGTAGTCCTTCATCGATAGCCATAGCAGCGGCGCGGCCGCGGCGGCGAGCGCGCCGAACCCGAACACCACGCGCAGGCGGACGCCGGCAAGAAAGACCACAAACAGGCCGGAAGACGCGACCAGCAGCGAGGTGCCAAGATCAGGCTGGCGCGCGATGGTAACCGACGGTACGGCAATCAACGCAGCCAGAACGACCAACTCCCTCGGGCGGGGTGGCAGCGCTCGGGTATGCAAATAGGCCGCGATCACCATCGGCATGGCGAGCTTCATTAGTTCGGAGGGCTGGAAACGGATGACGCCGAGATCAAGCCAACGCTGTGCGCCCTTGCCCTCGTCACCGACGAAGGCAACCAGCAACAGCAACACCACGCCACCGCCGAAGAGCCACGGCGACCAGCTGCGCAGGAAGTGCGGCGGGATCTGACACAGCACGAGCATGCCGCCGAACGCGACGCCGATACGGAACAGCTGGCTTTGCACGCGTGCGACATTGCCGCCATCTGCGCTGTACAGCACGATCAGGCCGACACCGCACAACGCCGCGATGCCGATCATCAGAGGGACATCCACGTGCAACGCTCGCAGGATTCGTCCCGGCAGGCTCAGTGCACCCGCACCGTCGAACTGCCGCGGTGTTTCAATCACGGTGCGCCGTCTGTGCGCTGCGCGACGGTTCGCGGCGAAAAGTCGAAAAAGGTGTCCAGAACCTTGCTCGCAACCGGCGCGGCCGACGCGCTGCCGCCGCCGCCGTTCTCGACCAGGACCGCCAGAGCGACCCGCGGTTCGTCAACCGGTGCGAATGCAACGAACCAGCCGTGGTCGCGCAGACTCTCATCCACTTTGTCGGCTTCGTACTCTTCGTCCTGTGCAACGGTAAACACCTGCACGGTCCCGGTTTTTCCGGCAACCGTATAGGGCCGCTGCGCGCCAACCTGTCTGGCCGTGCCCTGGGCGCCGTAGATCACATCGCGCATGGACGACACGATGGTCTCCCAGTGCGCCGGGTCGTCCACTTCGATTTGGCGAGCGGCCGCCCGCGGTTCGGCCACGATGTCGCCTTTAAGCGGGTCGCGCACCGCATCGAGCAGGCGCGGGGCATGTTTCTCGCCGCGCATGGCGATGACGCCGGTGGCGTGGGCCAGCTGAAGCGGTGTGGCCAGCCAAAAGCCCTGGCCGATACCGGTGATCACCGTTTCGCCCGGGAACCAGACCTGATTCGCCGCGCGCTTGAAGCGTCGCCGTTTCCACTCGCGTGAGGGCAGAAGACCGCCTCGCTCGCCGCGGATATCAATGCCGGTGGTGGCGCCGAAGCTGAACTGCGACGCGAAGTCGTGCAACCGATCGATGCCGAGGTCCAGAGCAAGCTGGTAGAAATAGACGTCGCAGCTTTGCTCGATGGACTGCGCGAGATTGACTTTGCCGTGGCCCTCCCGTTTCCAGTCGCGGTAACGGTGGTCGTTGTTGGGCAGCGAGAAATGACCCGGACAAAACATGTGATCCGACGGCGTCCTTGTGTCGAAATGCAGCGCGGCCAGCCCGAGGATCGGCTTGACCGTCGACCCCGGTGAATACTGTCCCTGGAGTGCCCGGTTAAACATCGGGTTGTCAGGGTTATTGATCAGTGCCTGATACTGGCGCGTACTCAGACCGGCGCCGAATGGATTGGGATCAAATCCAGGTGTACTGGCAAGGGCCAGCACGTCCCCGTTGCGTGGGTCCAGCGCAACGACGGCGCCGCGGCGATTGGCAAGCGCCGCTTCGGCAGCCGACTGAAGACGGACATCAAGGGTCAGATACAGGTCCATGTCGGGGGCCGGTGGTACCTGGTCGACGGTCTCAAGTGCGCGCCCCTGCGCATTAATCAGAACCTGACGATAGCCGACCGTGCCGTGGAGCTGATCTTCATAGGCCAGTTCGATGCCGCTTTTGCCGATGTGGGTGGTGCCGGCGTAATTCCGTTCATTGCGTTCGTCAATGTCATTGGCCGACAGGCTGCCGACGTAACCCACCACGTGCACAGCCGTGGCGCCCATCGGATAGTGGCGCGCGAGGCGAGGGCGGATGTCGACGCCGGGGAATTCCTGGCGTCGAACTGAAAAGCGCGCCAGCGCGGTGTCGTCCAGACGATAACGTAGCGGAACGGGTTCAAAGCGGCGGCCAACACGGCGTAAAGCCTGTTGGAAGCGATCCTGTTCCTGTGCATTCAAAAGGTCGCGCTTAATCAGCCGCACCAGCGTGCCATCAATGTCGCTGACCTGCTCGGGGACGAGCTCAAGCTGATACGCCGGGAGGTTTTCCGCGAGCAGGATGCCGTTCCGGTCGAAGATCAGGCCGCGAGTAGGCGCCAACGGTTCGATGCGGATCCGGTTTCCCGTCGCCTGTTCGTCGTAGTGGTCATAGTGCACCACCTGCAGAGTGATCAGGCGCGCAACGACGACCAGCGTCAACGCCACGGCGCCGGCCCCTGCGATCAGAACGCGCAGCCCGAACGTCCGCTGCTCGCGTCCATGGTCTTTGAGTGATTCAGGTCGGACGGACGGCACGTTGCATAAAGGTTTTTTCGGGCTGGGCGCGTCCTAACGTACGCGACGCACAGCACTGTTGAGTGCATGGGACCATAGCGGCCACACGATGACCGATGTGAGTACCGGTATCCACTGCAGGCTGGAGAGGTGTCGCCCGATCGTGCCGCCGACCCACGTCAGAACCAGATGGTATACGCAGAGCAGCAGAAAAACCGCAAAACACTCCTGCCACAGCGGGAAGACCCGAATGCGCTGGTGAAAGCGAAAAGCGATCCACGCGATGAGCGCCAGCGCCGCGGCGTGCTCGCCAAGCAACGCACCGGTCAGGGTGTCCAGCGCCAGCCCACAGATCCACGCTATGCCCACACCGACCCACGACGGGATCGACACAATCCAGAAGACGACCGTCATGGCGACAAAGTCCGGGCGCATCGCTGATAGCTGGCCCGGCAACGGAACGATGGTTAGAGCAAAAGCCGCCAGAAACGACAACACGACCGACGTGCCGAGGTGAGGCCGTCTCATGACTGGGCGCGGTCGAGCGGGAGCACGGGGGATACAGAAGGACAGGCTGCGCCGACCAATCGGCGCATTCAGGGTGTGACGCTGGCCGCTCGGGGTTTCACCTCCGAGTCCGTGCGGTCTCCCGACCACACGAGCAGGACTTCGCGATCTCGGTCGAGTGTGGCGGCGGGCGCCGCGACAATTTTCGCAAACGGCTCATGCGGGTCCAGATTCACGTCGCGGACCGTGCCTACGGGGTATCCGCGCGGAAACACGCCACCCATGCCGGAACTCACCAGTTGATCACCGGCCCGGATATCGGCGTTGTTGGGCAGGAACGGCAGGCGGATCTCTCCGCTGCGCCCGCTGCCGACTGCAATTGTCTGCAGCCCGCTGCGAATGACTTCAACCGGTAGTGCGTGATCCGGATCGCTGACGAGAATGGCCTCTGCGTCAAACGGTCCCACGTGCGTGATCTGCCCGACAATGCCGTGCGCGTCGAGTAACGCCTGCCCCTGAAACGCGCCATCACGCGCACCCTTGTCGATTGCGATGCGATGGCGATTGGGATGCAGATCCACATTCAGAATCTCGCTGATCAATACCCGATCGGCCACCTTGGCGGTCGACTCCATTAAGGTGCGCAGCCGCGCATTCTCTGCCTCCAGGGCGTCAAGTTGTTGCAGGCGAGCGCGCGCGAGCAGGTTCTCTTCTTTGAGGTTTTCGTTCTCGGCGAAAAGCCGGCGCCGTTCCTTGAAGCGTTCCGCAATGGCGTGGGCGGCGGAAAAGGGCGCATCGACAAGCGCTCGAAGCGGATATACCACTGCGGAGAAGGTGGTTCGGACGTGCTCGAGGTGGCCGAAGCGGTAATCGCTGACCATTAGGACCACAGAGAATATTAGGAGGAGCAGGCAGCGGGTCCCCGGGGCCGGGCCGCGGAGAAAGAGTGTTTTCGTGTCTGTCTGCCGAACTTCGATCACGTAACGTCGTGTCCTGTTCAGGCGGCGTCGTCGGCCTTCGGCCTCACGCTACCGGTCTGTCTGTACGCCACCTTGGCATGTTTTCCTCCCTGGAAGTCTTACAAATTACACGTTACCAACTGATATTGCCGTGATTCAGTGCTCACAGCAATCAACATAAACCCTGAGGCGACAGTGTGGTGACTAGTCCAGCCCGAACAGCGCAGGCCCGTGTTCATCCAGTAACTCAAGGACGCGTCCTCCACCGCGTGCCACGCAGGTCAGCGGATCGTCGGCCACCACGACCGGCAGGCCGGTCTCCTCCATCAGCAACTTGTCCAAATCGCGCAGCAAGGCCCCACCGCCGGTCAAAACAATGCCGCGTTCAGCAACGTCCGCCCCGAGTTCGGGCGGTGTTTGTTCCAGCGCGGCCTTCACCGCACCCACAATACCTTGCAACGGCTCCTGCAAAGCTTCAAGAATCTCATTACTGTTAAGTGTGAAACTTCGTGGCACGCCCTCTGACAGATTACGGCCCTTCACCGAGATTTCCCGGACTTCCTGTCCGGGATAGGCAGAGCCGATTTCGTGCTTGATCTTCTCGGCCGTGGCCTCGCCAATCAGAATTCCGTAGTTACGACGAACGTAGTTTGTAATCGAGTCGTCGAACCGGTCACCACCCACGCGTACCGACGCGGCGTAGACAATGCCATTCAGCGAAATAACGGCCACTTCCGACGTGCCGCCCCCGATATCGAGCACCATGGACCCGCGCGCTTCGTGTACGGGCATCCCAGCGCCCATGGCGGCGGCCATGGGTTCATCGATCAGGTGCACTTTGCGAGCGCCAGCCCCCTCGGCCGACTCCTGAATCGCGCGTCGCTCCACCTGTGTCGAGCCATAGGGCACGCAAATCAGCACGCGCGGGCTTGGACGCAGGTAGCGGCTCTCGTGCGCCTTCTTAATGAAGTGCTGAAGCATTTTTTCGGTGACGGTGAAATCCGCGATCACGCCATCTTTGAGCGGCCGTTTCGCCGAGATGTTGCTCGGCGTGCGACCCAGCATCGCCTTGGCCTCTGTGCCCACAGCCTGAATGCTCTTGCCGCCGCGATTGGTTTCTTCCCGAATCGCGACAACCGATGGTTCGTTCAGGACGATGCCGCGGCCGCGCACATAAATAAGCGTGTTGGCAGTTCCGAGGTCGATCGACAGATCGCTGGAGAAATACCCGCGAAGATTCTTGAACATGGGTGCCGTCTGGTCGAGGTCGGGAAGATCGCGATATGCCGCGCAGATTCGCCCGGCCTGAAAGCGGCGTAGCGTAGCAACGGGTAGCAGGTGGGGCAAGCACGCGTGTATCCTCTGGCCTATGGGATTTAGCACTGATGACGTGATGCGTGTCGCGCGCCTGGCGCGCCTGAGCGTGGCCGATGAAGACGTCGAACAGGTCGCTGCCGACCTGCAGAAAATTGTCCGGTTCATGGACGAGTTGTCCGCGGTGGATACCGAAGGTGTGGCGCCGATGGCACACCCGCTGGGCGAACTTGAGGCCGCGCTGCGGGCGGACGTCCCCGACGCCGGTATTGATCGAGACCGGTTGCAACGCGACGCGCCCGATGCGGTCGACGGGTTTTATCGGGTTCCGCGGGTCGTGGAGTAGACCGATGAGTGGCGAATTGAGTGGCGTTGCCGAGGTGGTTGATCACCTCACTCGCGGGACGTTGTCGTGTGTCGAGGTCACGACGCACTTTCTCCAGCGCATCGACGCGCACAACGCCCACCTGAACGCGCTGGTCGACGTGGACACAGAGCGCGCGCTTGCATCGGCACAGCAAGCTGATCAGCTGCGTGCAAAGGGGAGCGCGCCGCCGCTGGCGGGTGTGCCGATCGTCCACAAGGCCCTGTTCTGCGTGAAAGACCGGCCGACCACGTGTGCGTCGCGCATGCTGGAGACGTTCTCCTCGCCTTTTGATGCCACCGTTGTGGCAAAGCTTGAGCGCGCCGGCATGGTCATGCTGGGTACGGCAAATATGGACGAATTCGCAATGGGCTCGTCCAACGAGAACAGCGTGCACGGTCCGGCGCGCAATCCGTGGGACACCGCGCGCGTGACCGGCGGCTCGTCCGGGGGAAGCGCCGCAGCCGTCGCCGCCGGTCTGGCCCCGGTGGCGACGGGTACAGATACCGGTGGCTCAATCCGTCAGCCCGCAGCGCTGTGCGGCGTGACCGGCATCAAGCCCACCTACGGTCGGGTGTCGCGCTTCGGCATGATCGCGTTTGCCTCCAGTCTCGATCAGGCCGGCGTACTGGCGACGAGTGCGCGCGACGCCGCGGTTGTCCTTCAGACCATGTGTGGCGCCGATCCGGCCGACGCCACATCGGTGGATCGCGCCGTTCCGGATTTTGCGTCTGAGCTTAATGGGTCGGTCAAAGGCTTGCGCATCGGCGTGGTCGAGGACTATTTCGATGATCGTCTCGATCCGGAAATCGCGGCGTCAGTGCGCACTGCCCTGGACGCGCTGGTCGAGGCCGGCGCCCGATTGGTGCCGGTATCGCTTCCGAGCGTGGCCGCGGCGGTCCCTGCCTACTATGTGGTGTCGTCGGCGGAGTGTTCATCCAACCTGTCTCGCTTTGACGGCGTTCGCTACGGGCGGCGATGTGAAAACCCTGCGGACCTCGATGATCTCTACACGCGGTCGCGTGCTGAGGGTTTCGGGGCCGAGGTCCAAAGACGAATTCTCGCCGGCACCTACGTGCTGTCGGCAGGCTACTACGACGCCTACTACCTGAAAGCCCAGCGGGTGCGTCGTCGAATTGCCAACGAGTTGGCGGACGTGCTGCGCGACGTCGATGTGCTTGCCGGGCCCACCGCCCCCGAGACCGCATTCGCTGTCGGCGAAAAGGCCGATGATCCGGTCGCTATGTATCTGAGCGACATCTACACCGTGTCCGCGAGCCTGGCGGGCCTGCCCGCGATCTCCGCGCCCTGCAGGCCGAGTCGTGGCCTGCCGGTGGGTGTTCAGTTCGTCGGGCGCCCCTTTGACGAGTCAACGCTTTTGCGCACGGTGCATGCACTTCAATGCGTAACGGACTGGCACCAGCAGCGGCCCGCGGGGTTCTGAGAATGGGGTACGAGTGCGTCATCGGGCTTGAGGTGCATGCGCAGCTCAATACAAAGGCGAAACTCTTTTCCGTGGCACCTACCGCGTACGGCGCCGAGCCCAACGCCCAGGCCAGCCCGGTTGATCTCGCGTTCCCGGGCACGTTGCCGGTTTTGAATGAGGCCGTGCTCGACAAGGCGTTGCGTTTTGGTCTGGCGTGCGGTGCGACGATTGCGCCGGTGAGCGTGTTTGCACGCAAGAATTATTTTTACCCGGATTTACCCAAGGGGTATCAGATCAGTCAGTTCGAGCAACCGATTGTCGGTCGCGGAGCGCTGACGGTGCCCACGCCGGACGGACGCCGCATCGAAGTGGGCATTACCCGTGCGCACTTGGAAGAAGACGCAGGCAAGTCGGTCCATGATCGATTCGAGGGGGCGACGGGCGTCGATCTCAACCGTGCCGGGACGCCGCTGCTCGAGATCGTCTCCGAGCCGGACCTGCGCTCGCCCTCTGATGCGGTCGCATATCTGAAGGCACTGCATAAACTGGTTCGCTATCTTGATATCTGCGACGGCAACATGGCGGAGGGGTCCTTTCGGTGTGATGCCAACGTGTCGATCCGGCCCGTTGGTTCCGAGGTGCTTGGCACGCGCACCGAACTGAAGAATCTGAACTCGTTCAAATTTGTTCAGCGTGCGATCGGCATTGAAATCGAGCGCCAGACCGATGTGTTGGACAGTGGAGGCGCCGTGGTGCAGGAGACCCGCCTGTTCGATCCGGATCGCGACGAAACACGCGCGATGCGCGGCAAGGAAGAAGCGATGGACTATCGCTATTTCCCGGACCCGGATCTGCTGCCCGTGCGTATCTCCGACGCGCGACTGACCGCTGTGGCCGCATCAATGCCCGAGCTTCCCGAGGCGCGACGCACACGCTACGTGGAGACGTTGGGACTGTCGCCCGACGACGCTGCGGTGCTGACCGCGCAACCCTCGGTCGCCCGTTATTTTGATGAGCTCTGTGAACACACTGCGCCTGACCTGGCGGCGAAATGGGTAAGCGGGTCATTGCTCGGTGCGCTAAACGAGTCCGGCCTCGATGCGACCGTGGCCCGTGTGATGCCCGGCGCGTTGTCAGAGCTACTGACTCTGGTCAGCGACGACGTGATTTCGTCAACGGCGGCTCGCGATGTGTTTGCCGCAATGTGGCGAGGCGAGGGTACGGCCGCTGAGATTGTTGAGCGTGATGGCCTGCGCCAGATAAGCGATACAAATGAGCTTGCAGAAATAGTCGCTAAGGTTCTGGGCGATCACCCGGAACAGGAGGGGCAATATCGTGCCGGCAAACACAAGGTACTGGGCTTTCTGGTCGGTAAGGTCATGCAACGCACGCAAGGCAAAGCGAACCCTGGCCTCGTCAACACGCTTTTGAAAGTGAAACTGGGCGCGAACGATGACTGAACCTGCGAGGGACTCGATGCGCCGCTTCCTGTTCGAGCGCCACCAGGTGCGCGGCGAGCTCGTGCACCTCAACCGCAGCGTGGAAACCGCCTTGTCGACCCATGCGTACGACGGCGTCACGGCGGCGCTTCTTGGCGAGTCGTTAGCCGCGGTATCGCTGCTGACCGCGATCCTGAAGTTTGAGGGCCGTCTGACGCTTCAGTTGCAAAGCGACGGTCCGCTCCGTTTGCTCGTGGCGCAGTGCTCGCATCATCTACACGTGCGCGGGCTCGCGCACAGCGACCTTGAAGAGGATTCTGTGCTTTCAAGAGACTTGTCGAGTCTTGCGGCCAACGGCCGCGTTGTGATGACGATCGAGCCTCAAAAAGGCCAGCGTTACCAGGGTATCGTGCCGCTGGAGGGGCGCCGACTGTCAGACTGTCTTGAAAACTACTTCGCGCGCTCCGAACAGTTGCCGACACGTTTGTGGCTCAAATCAATGGACGACGGCGTCTTCGGGATGTTGTTGCAGCAGTTGCCCGAGCACGATGCGGTCGCAGACAGCGATGCATGGAACCGGCTGACAATGCTCGCGGACACGCTTGAGCCGAAGGAAATGGCGACGTTGTCGGATGAGGCGATTCTGCACCGGCTCTACCACGAAGAAGACGTACGCCTGTTCGATCGGGAGCCCGTTTCATTTAAATGTTCGTGTTCGCGAGCGCGCGTTGCCGACGCACTGCGCGGTCTTGGACGCGCCGAAGCCGATTCGATTGTCGAGGAGAGGGGCCATATCGCCACGACATGCGAATTCTGTAATCGGCAATACCAGTTTGACAGCGTGGACGTTGCGGCGTTGTTTGCGTCGGGGACCGGGCACGCTTCGGCAACGCAGCACTAGCGCGATGAGTTCGAGCTCTTGAATCAGGTCGATGCCACTCAGCTCTTGCACCGATGGCGTGCCGGCGACCATCAGGCTCGCGACGAATTAATCTCTGTGCTCTACGACGATATGCGGCGAATTGCTGGCTCCATGCTGCGCAACGACGCCATGGCGGCACAAATCGACCCCACAGAACTGGTCAATGAGAGCGCCATTCGCTTGCTGGGTCTGAACCGGATGGAGTGGTCCGATCGCGCACACTTCCTGGCGGTCAGCAGCAACGTGATGCGGCGGGTGCTGGTCGACCAGGCGCGCCAACGGCGAGCCGCCAAGCGCGACGGGCAGCATGTCACGCTGAAAACGAACGTGGCCGGGCAGGACGAATTTCTCGATATGATCGTGCTGGATCGTCTGCTGGAGGAACTCGAGGGCGTGTCCGCCGAACGGGCCAAAATTGTGGAGCTTCGATTCTTCGGCGGTCTCAGCAATGACGAGATTGCCCAAACGCTCAGTCTTTCTACGAGCACGGTGAAGCGCCGTTGGCGCACCGCCCGGGCATGGCTGGCGGCCCGGCTTTCCGCATCCTGACGCCGAGCACATTTTGATACTTGATATAACGATATCCTTATATTCTAATACGTATATGCTTAACGACTTGCCCAATCACGTTGCGCGACTCAAGGCGGCAGCGGATCCCACGCGGCTCCGACTCCTGAACATCTGTTTCCACGGGGAATTCACCGTCACCGAGCTGACGCGAATTCTGGGCTATAGCCAGCCGCGGGTGTCGCGGCACCTGCGAACTCTAGTGGACGCGGGCCTGCTTATGCGCTTCCGGGAGCAACACTTTGTGTTCTATCGGGTGCCACGTGATGTCGGCACGCGCGATGTGGTGCATGCGTGGCTTTCCGGATTGAACAGTGAAGACGCCACGCTGCAGCAAGACCGGGCCGCGGTCTCGCGCGTTCGCGCCGAGCGCGAAGAGCGCGCGCGAAACGTGCTGGCCGAAGTGGGCGATGAGGCTCGGATCGAACCCTATTTTTCAACGGTCGTCGGCGAGACGATCCGCAGCTGTCTCGATCTCGACGCACTCGGCAATCTTCTTGATATCGGAACCGGGAGCGGGCGCGTGCTCAGACTGCTCGCGCCGCACGTGGTCAGCGCCGTGGGCATTGATATTTCGTCCGACATGCTGGCCGTGGCGCGGAGCAATCTCGCGGCATCCGCTTTCGGCAATGTGATGGTGCGGCAGGGGGACATGTACCGGTTGCCCTTTGCGGATGGCGCGTTCGACACGGTCACGCTGGACAACGTACTGGGCGATGCCAAGGCGCCGGCGCGAGCGCTTGCCGAGGTTGCCCGGACCCTTCGACCCGGTGGCGTCATGCTCGTGATCGAAAGCGAGCGGCCGACGCGGATGGCTCGACCGAATCTTGAGCGGTTGCTCGCGGGCCTCAAACTGAACCTTGAGCATGAAGCGCACGTCGTGGACACAAATAGCGCGCTGCATGTGTACCTGGTCACCATAAACGAGGATGCGCTGGCCGCGTAATCCAGAGAAGCACTATGCAACCGATCGATATTTCCTTTGAATTCTTTCCGCCCAGCTCCGACGGCATGGCACAAACGCTCTGGCAGTCGGTGGATGTGCTGGCCCCCCTGCGGCCGCGATTCGTTTCGGTGACCTACGGAGCCGACGGATCGACCCGCGAGCGCACGCATCGCATCATCCGCGATCTCAAATGCAAAACTGACTTGACGCCCGCGGCGCATCTGACGTGCATCGGTGCCAGTCGTGACGAGGTCCACGACATTGCGAGGGCTTACCGCGCGGAGGGGGTTCGTCATCTGGTGGCGCTTCGCGGGGACCTGCCGGAGGGCGCCACATCGGCGGGACCGGGCTATCAGTACGCCGTCGATCTGGTCGAGGGTCTGATGCGCGTCGCCGACTTCGACATCACCGTTGCGGCTTACCCGGAAGTGCACCCCGAGGCCACGCACGCTGCTGCAGATCTCGCCATACTCAAGCGTAAGATGGACGCGGGGGCAAGACGCGCGATCACGCAGTTCTTCTTTGATCCTGAGATATTTTTACGCTTCCGCGATCGATGTGCAGCGGCGGGCATCGATCAACCGATCGTGCCCGGCATTTTGCCGGTCACCAACTTTGCACGGGTTGTCTCATTTGCCGAGCGTTGCGGCACCTCAATACCGGCCTCGTTCCGCCGTCGGTTCGATGGCCTTGATCAGCGCCCCGAAACGCGACGGCTGATCGCGGCGAGCGCGGCAATCGACCTTGTACAGGCGCTCCGAAAAGAGGGGGTGCATCAATTCCATTTCTACACGCTGAACCGCCATGAGCTGACCTACGCGATCTGCCATGACCTGGGCGTTCGTCCGGAAGAACCTATGCGTCAGGCTGCGGGCAGATGACACTGCCGGCTGCGGATGCGCGGGCGCGTCTGCGCGCCGCGTTACTCGATGAAATTGTATTGATCGACGGGGGCGCCGGGACGTCCATTCAGCAGATGGGGCTCGGTGAGCGCGACTTTAGGGGCGACCGATTCGAGGACTGGCCGCGCGATCTTAAAGGCCACAACGATATCCTGTGCCTGACACAGCCCGAGCGCGTGCTGGGCATGCACAGGGAGTTTCTCGATGCGGGTGCCATCATCATTGAGACCAACTCGTTTACGTCCAACGCTCCGTCGCTGGCCGACTACGACATGGCGGACCTCGTTTCCGAGATCAATCTGGCCGCCGCCAGACTCGCGCGCCGAGCCGCAGACGATGCGCGCGAACGAACGGGAAAGGCCCGCTACGTGGCCGGAGCGATCGGTCCGACCAACCGAACGGCGTCGTTGTCACCGGATGTCAACGACCCCGGCTTTCGGAACATCACGTTCGACGATCTGGTGGCCACCTACACGCAGGCGGCGATCGCTCTTGTGGAGGGCGGCGCCGACTTCCTGCTCGTTGAGACCATTTTCGACACGCTCAATGCGAAGGCCGCGCTTTACGCGATCGACCGGGCCGCTGCCTCGCTTGGTATCGACATTCCGATCGCCATCTCGGGAACCATCACGGACGCCTCTGGCCGGACGCTTTCCGGACAGACGACCGCTGCGTTCTGGACCTCGGTTCGTCACGCCCGGCCGGTTATGGTGGGGCTAAATTGCGCGCTTGGCGCCGCCGCCCTGCGCCCCTATCTGATGGAACTCTCGCGACTGGCCGACACGTTTGTATCGGTGTACCCAAATGCCGGACTCCCAAACGAGTTTGGCGAATACGATGAAACCCCGGATGAGATGGCCGGTGTGATCGCCCAGTTCGCGCGGGACGGATACGTCAATGCGGTGGGCGGCTGCTGTGGCGCCAGCGCCGAGCACATCCGGGCGATCGGTGAGGCGGTCGCAGACCAGCCGCCCCGGGTGGTACCCGAATCGCGCGCCGAACTCGTCTTGTCCGGACTCGAACCGCTTGTGCTGGGCGACGATGCGCTGTTCGTGAACATCGGCGAGCGGACCAACGTAACGGGCTCGGCCAGGTTCCGACGTCTGATTCGCGACAACGATTACGACGCGGCGGTGGACGTCGCGCGCGAGCAGGTGGCCAACGGCGCGCAGATGGTCGATGTCAACATGGACGAAGGTATGCTCGACGCAGAGGCGGCGATGCA
Source organism: Pseudomonadota bacterium (assembly GCA_039026595.1). Classification (GTDB taxonomy): domain Bacteria; phylum Pseudomonadota; class Gammaproteobacteria; order Steroidobacterales; family JBCCMA01; genus JBCCMA01. Next base: position 4,747 of record JBCCMA010000032.1, on the reverse strand, counting down.
GCGCTTTTTGCACTTGATCGCGGCCGAGCCGGACATCGCCCGCGTGCCGGTCGTGCTCGACTCATCCAAGTGGAGCGTGCTGTTGGCGGGCCTGAAGTGTCTGCAAGGCAAGGGCATTGTTAACTCGATCAGCCTGAAGGAAGGGGAGGAGACCTTTGTAAGGCAGGCCCGCGAGATCGCGCGCTTTGGCGCCGCCATCATTGTGATGGCCTTCGACGAGGCCGGTCAGGCCGACACGCTGGAGCGCAAGATCACCATTTGCCGTCGCTCGTACCGTGTCCTGACCGAGGTCGTGGGCATGGACCCGCAGGACATTATTTTCGATCCGAATATCTTTGCCGTGGCCACCGGCATCGACGAGCACAATCGCTACGGGCTGGACTTCATCGAGGCGGTGGGCCGCATCAAGTCGGAGTTGCCGGGCGCGCGTGTGAGCGGTGGCGTCAGCAACGTGTCATTTTCATTTCGCGGCAACAATCCTGTCCGTGAGGCGATGCACTCTGTGTTTTTGTACCACGCCATTCATCGCGGCATGGACATGGGGATCGTCAATGCGGGTCAGCTGGCCGTGTATGAAGACATACCGACCGAACTTCGCGAACGGGTTGAAGATGTCATTCTGGCCCGGCGGACGGACGCGACGGAGCGATTGCTTGCGATCGCCGACGACTATCGCGGCGACGGGCAAGCTGCAAAACAGGTCGATAGTGCGTGGCGCGAGCAGTCAGTCGAAAAACGGATTGAGCACGCGCTTGTACACGGTATCGATGAATTCGTCGTCGAGGACACCGAGACCGCCCGGCTCGCCGCTGCGCAGCCGATCGATGTCATCGAGGGGCCGTTGATGGACGGCATGAATGTGGTGGGGGATCTGTTCGGGGCAGGCAAGATGTTTCTGCCGCAGGTGGTCAAATCGGCGCGGGTCATGAAAAAAGCAGTCGCCCATCTCGTGCCGTTTATAGAAGCCGGGCAGCGTGGAGAGCGCCGCGCCAACGGCACCGTGGTGCTCGCCACCGTCAAGGGCGATGTGCATGATATCGGCAAGAATATTGTTGGGGTGGTGCTCCAGTGCAATAACTTCAACGTGATTGACCTCGGCGTCATGGTGCCCGCTGAGCGCATCCTCGATGAGGCCGGGCGGGTCGGCGCGGATGTCATCGGTTTGTCTGGTCTCATCACGCCCTCGCTTGATGAAATGGTGCACGTCGCCAGCGAAATGCAGCGTCGCGGGTGTCACCAACCCCTGCTGATCGGCGGTGCGACCACGTCGCCGGCACACACATCCGTCAAGATCGATCCCGAATATCAGGGCGGTGTGGTGTATGTGAAGGACGCCTCTCGCGCGGTCGGCGTCGTGCAGTCACTGGTCGGGGAGGCGTCGCGCTCGGCGTTTCTCCAAAAAGTCGCGGTCGATTACGCGCGCAAGCGCACGCAGCACGCGAAGCGGCAGGCCAAGCGACCGGCGGTGGCACTGCCAAGAGCCCGCATGAATCGTGCGCCGCTGGATTGGTCGGACTACGTGCCACCGGTGCCGCGACAGGTTGGTCGAACGGTTGTGGAGGACTGGCCGCTGGTTGATCTGGTGCCCTACATCGACTGGCAGCCGTTCTTTTTTGCATGGGAAATGCCGGCCAAGTTTCCTGAGTTACTGACCCAGCCGCAGACCGGCCCCGCCGCACGATCTCTGTTCGCCGATGCGCAGGCGATGCTTGCGCAAATCGTCGAGGAGAAGTGGATTAAAGCCCGTGCAGTTTACGGCCTGTATCCGGCTCGGTCGCAGGGTGACGATATCGAGATTCTGGATAAGCAGGGCAGCGTCGTCTGTGCGTTCCAGCAGCTCAGACAGCAAAAACAGCTGGCGCCGGGCCAGCCACATCGATGTCTTGCCGACTTCATCGCACCGGCCGACACGGGCGTGCAGGACTATCTGGGCGGGTTTGCGGTCACGGCGGGTATCGGTGTTGATGAGCGCGCCAGGTTGTTCGAAGGCCAGGGGGATGACTATTCGGCGATCATGCTAAAGGCGCTGGCAGACCGACTTGCCGAGGCGCTGGCCGAGGCCCTCCACGAAAAAATCCGTCGTGAGGCATGGGGCTACGCGCCCGATGAAGCGTTCGCAAATGATGATCTGATTCGCGAGCGGTATCGGGGGATCCGTCCGGCGCCGGGCTACCCCGCCTGTCCAGACCATACGCAGAAAGCGACGCTATGGTCGCTGCTCGGCGTGCAGGAGGCGATCGGTCTGGACCTGACCGAGAGTTACGCCATGTGGCCGACGGCGGCGGTGAGCGGTTGGTACTTCTCACACCCCGAGTCGCGCTACTTCCACCTCGGCAACATTGCACGCGATCAGGTCACGGACTACGCGGCCCGACGCGGCGTGTCTGTTCAGCAAGCCGAACGCGATCTACGGCCAATTCTTGGCTACGAACCTGTTCGCTCAGAAGGGGCGCCGCCCCCCGGTGACGCGCGGCTGGCCAGCTAGATCCGCTGTGGTGGTGATGTCGGTGAGGCCGACTTGGTGCAATACGCGTCGAACGCCGCCGGCCTGATCAAAACCATGCTCCAGAAGCAACTCGCCCCCCGGCACCAGAAAGGCCGGCGCGTGTCGGGCGATGGTGGAGATGTCGGCCAGTCCGTCCCCAGCGCTGACCAACGCATCCCGCGGTTCGAAGCGTACATCGCCGCGGGTCAGATGCAGATCATCATGGCGCACATAGGGCGGATTACTGACAATCAGGTCCAGAGGCGCCGTGTCGTGCGGTAGCGCGCCCAGCCAGTCGCCCTCAAAAAACGCCACATCCAGTCCGAGGCGACGCGCGTTTTCGGACGCCACGGTCAGCGCAGCAGGGCAGCGGTCCGTGGCCAAGACCGTCGCATCGGGTCGCGCATGGGCGATTGCAAGAGCGACGGCGCCGCTCCCGGTCCCCAGGTCGGCAACGGTAGGTGCCTTGCTGTCGCCCAGCGCATTCAGGGCACATTCCACGAGTACTTCGGTGTCAGGTCGGGGGATCAGCGTGTCGGGTGTCACTGACAGCGTCAACGACCAGAATTCACGCTGGCCCAAAAGATAGGCCACGGGTTCGCCCGCGCGGCGGCGATCCACCAGTGTACTGATGTCCGCGCGTTGCGCGTCGGTGAGCGGCGCGTCGTCGTGGGCCAAACACCATTCCACGCGCTTGCCGAGCGCATGGCTCACCAGCACACGGGCATCAAGCCGGCTGCTGTCCGAGCGATGTGCGAGCCTGCGGCGGCCCAGCTCAATAGCCTCGCCCACTGTCCGTGGGCCGGATGTATCGGCCATCATATGAGTATACGATCCCGTGCGCTGCGATGGAGTAAACTTACGCGCCCGCACAACGCAGTAGCCGCCATGCAAATTTATGACAACGTCCTCGATATGGTCGGACGTACCCCCATGCTCCGCGTGCAGCAGATCGACACCGGACCCTGTGAGCTGTTCCTGAAGCTGGAGCTGATGAATCCGGGGGGGTCGATCAAGGATCGGATCGGCGTGTCGATGATCGAAGAGGCCGAGCGACGCGGTGATATCAGGCCCGGCGACACACTGGTCGAAGCGACGGCGGGAAACACCGGGCTTGGCCTGGCGCTCGTCGCGCAGCAGCGTGGCTATCATCTGATTCTGGTGCTGCCGGACAAGATGAGCCAGGAAAAAATATTTAACCTGCGCGCGATGGGCGCGGAAATTGTCCTGACGCGTTCGGATGTCGAGCGTGGGCATCCGGAATATTATCAGGATCTCGCGCGCCGCCTGGCCGATGAAAAAGGCGCCTACTTCATCAATCAGTTCGGAAACGCGGACAACCCGAAAGCGCATGAACTGACCACCGCACCGGAAATTCTGGAGCAGATGGACGGGCGGCTCGACGCGGTTGTCGTTGGTGTGGGCAGTAGCGGGACGGTCAGCGGCATGTCGCGGTACTTTAAAGAGCACGCGCCCGACGTACGCATGGTGCTCGCCGATCCCGAGGGCTCGGTGCTGACCCGGTACATCGAAACAGGGGAACTCGGCGAGAGCAAAAGCTGGCTGGTTGAGGGTATCGGCGAGGACTTCATTCCCGACATCGCCGATTTCTCCATGGTTGATGCCGCCTACAGCGTGAGCGATGCCGAGTCGTTTCAGAATGCGCGTGAATTACTGCTGAAGGAGGGCCTTTTGGGCGGGTCGTCGTCCGGCACGCTTCTGACCGCTGCGCTTCGCTACTGCCGTGCGCAGACCGAACCCAAACGGGTCGTGGCGTTCGTTTGCGACACCGGTAACAAGTACCTGTCGAAGCTCTACAACGACTTCTGGATGGAAGACCAGGGCTTTATTCAGCGCGAGCAACAGGGCGATTTGCGTGATCTGATCGGTCGGCCGCACGGCGAGCGCGCCACCGTTACCGTCGGGCCGGGCGACACGCTCGCGACCGCGCACAATCGGCTTCGTAACGCAGGCTTTTCGCAACTTCCCGTCATGCGCGACGACGAGCTGATCGGCGTGTTGACGGAGGAGGACATTATGCGGTTTGTCTTTGGCAAACCGCAGTTAATGGACGCCAATGTGTCGGAGGCCATGTCGACCACATTTGCTGTGGTCGACAAGAGCTTTTCTGTGCAAAACGTCGTGGCGCTTTTGCGCGGTGCGCCCTACACAGCCGTGGTGGACGGCGACCGTTTCCTGGGCCTGATTACCCGGGCCGACGTTCTGAATTACATGCGCAAGCAATACACCTGAGGAGTCTGG
>JBCCMA010000031.1:0-24700 GCA_039026595.1 Pseudomonadota bacterium | reverse complement strand
GTTGTCGCAGCGTAATTTCGCCATCGACACACACTTCTACCCGCTCGGGTCGTGCACGATGAAATACAACCCGCGGGCGTGCAACTCACTTGCGATGCTCCCCGGGTTTCTGGGGCGCCACCCGCTTGCGCCTTCTGCGCACGGGCAGGGCGTGCTCAAGACGATGTACGAACTGCAGGACATCCTGAAGGAAGTCACAGGCATGCGCGGCGTGTCGCTGACGCCCATGGCGGGCGCGCAGGGTGAGTTCGCCGGCGTTGCGATGATCCGGGCCTATCACGTCAACCGCGGCGATACGCATCGCAACGAGATCATCGTTCCTGACGCCGCCCACGGCACCAACCCGGCAACGGCGATCATGTGCGGTTGCGTCGTGCGCGAAATTCCGACGGCCGCCGACGGCGACGTGGATATGGATGCGCTTCGCGAGGCGCTTGGACCCAACACGGCGGGCATCATGCTCACCAATCCGTCCACGCTGGGTGTGTTCGAGCGACGCATCACAGAGATCAGCGCGCTGGTCCACGAGGCGGGCGGGCTCCTGTACTACGACGGCGCCAACCTGAACGCCATTCTGGGCAAAGCCCGTCCTGGTGACATGGGTTTCGACGTCATTCATATGAACCTGCACAAGACCTTTTCAACGCCTCACGGCGGCGGCGGGCCCGGTTCGGGCGCGGTCGGTGTGTCAGAGCGTCTTTTACCGTTCATGCCACTGCCGATCGTCGGCAAGGATGGGGACGCGTATCGCTGGCTTGAGGAGGACGATCTTCCATTGTCCATCGGCCGACTGTCCGGTTGGATGGGGAACACCGGCGTGCTTCTGCGAGCCTACGTGTACGCGCGCATGCTCGGTCGCGATGGTATGGGTCGTGTGGCCGAGTTCGCGACGCTCAATGCGAACTATCTGATGGCCCGTCTGCGGGACGCGGGCTTCACGATTGCGTTTCCGGAAAGGCGGGCCAGTCACGAGTTCATCGTCACGCTGAAGCAGGAGGCGAAGGACTACGGTATCAACACCATGGACTTCGCCAAGGCACTGCTCGACGAAGGCTGCCACGCGCCGACGACGTACTTCCCGCTGCTGGTGCCCGAGTGCCTGCTCATCGAGCCGACGGAAACCGAAGCGAAGGAAGATCTTGATCGCTTCGTCGACGCGATGATCCGGGTCCGGGATCGAGCGCGAACCGATCCGGAGCACGTGAAGACCGCACCCCACACCACGCTGGTGCGTCGTCTGGACGACGTCAGGGCCGCTCGGCAACTCGATCTGAAGTGGCTTCCCGCTGCTGCCGAGGGTTGAGGAAACTGGCCAGTTGACGGGCGCGCTGATCGTCGGCGCGCTCGCGTACGACACGCTGATGCAGTTCGAGGGTCGCTTCGGAGAACAGTTGCTCCCGGACGAACTCGATCGGCTCAGCGTGTCGTTTCCGGTGCCGACGCTCCGCCGAGAGTTCGGCGGCTGCGCCGGCAACATCGCGTTTAATCTCTCGTTGCTCGGGGCCCGTGGATCGCCTGTTTGTGCGGTCGGTCACGATTTCGGCCCCTACCGCGCATGGTTGGATGACTGCGGCGTTGATCGGGCGTACGTTCAGAACGTGCCCGACGCGTTCACGGCTCAAGCATTCATTACATCCGACCTCGACGGTAATCAGATCACAGCGTTCCATCCGGGTGCGATGGCATCGGACGCCGTGGCGGTACTGCCCGATAGGCCGGATGGCAGGCTGGGTGTCGTGGCGCCGGACGGTGCTGCGCCGATGGCGCGCGCGGCGATGTATTTTGCTGACCGGGATGTACCGTTTCTTTTCGATCCGGGTCAGTTCATGACGTCGCTGGACGCTGACCAGATGGCATTTTTTGTGCGCACAGCGGACTGGGTTGCCGTCAACGCCTACGAAGCTGGGCTTTTGTGCCGCGGCCTCGGGCAGTCCGCTGCTGATCTGTCGCGTCAAGTGCGCGCACTGATCATCACTGACGGGGCGCGCGGCTCGACGCTCTGGCGCGGTGGGCATAGCCTGCACGTTCCGGCGGTGGCCGACGCACGCGCTGTTGACCCCACAGGCTGCGGCGACGCGTTCAGAGCCGGTCTGGTGTTCGGTCTTCTGACCGAGGCATCGTGGCCGGATTCGGTCCGTCTGGCGTCGGTGCTTGGAGCGCTTGCCGTTGAATATCACGGAACGCAAAACCACCGGGCGGGTCTGGAAGAACTGGGGCGCCGCTTTGAGCGCGCCTACGAACACAACTGGGTTTGGTAACACTATGACGCAAAGACTGATCACCGCCGCCTTCGTTTTGACCGCCGTCGCGGTGGCGCCATTGGCCGCTGCACAGCGTCCGGCGACGGTCTGGAACCAGACGCTCGACCGAATCTCGACGGGCGTGGTGTCCATTCGTGTGGACAGCACGCGCGCATTCGATACCGACTGGAATCAGTCCACGCAGGCCACGGGCTTTGTCGTGGACGCTGAAAAGGGGTTGATCCTGACCAACCGGCACGTGGTGACGGCCGGGCCCGTCGTGGCGCAAGCGGTTTTCTTAAACAACGAGGAAGTCGATCTAAAGCCGGTCTACCGCGACCCCGTGCATGACTTTGGCGTGTTTCGCTACGACCCGGCGAGCTTGCGTTTCATCGCGCCGCACGCCTTCGAACTCAACCCTGGGGGTGCCGTTGTGGGGCGCGAGATCCGGGTGGTCGGCAACGACGCCGGCGAACAAATCTCGATCCTCGCCGGGACGCTTGCGAAGCTCGATCGCCGCGCGCCCGAGTATGGCCGTGGCAAGTACAACGACTTCAACACGTTTTATCTGCAGGCCGCGTCGGGCACGTCAGGCGGGTCGTCTGGCTCACCGGTCATCGATGTGGACGGACGGGTCGTGGCGCTCAACGCCGGGGGCAGCAACGGCGCCCAGTCGAGTTTCTTTTTGCCCCTCGATCGTATCCAGCGCGCGCTGAATCTGATCCGCGAAGGCAAACCGGTGCCGCGCGGCACGCTGCAGACCATGTTCGTGCACCGTCCGTTCGATGAGCTTCGACGGCTTGGCCTTGCCACCGAGACCGAGCGCGCGGCGCGCGATGCCGGCACGCGCACTGGAATGCTCACCGTTGATCAGGTGGTACCGGGCTCACCAGCAGACGGCGTGATGCAGTCCGGCGACATTCTGCTGCGTGTGAACGGCAAGCCGGTAACGACGTTTGTACCGCTTGCCGACATCCTTGACGCTCGCGTTGGCGACGACGTCAACGTGGTCTTCGAGCGAGGCGGGCAGCGCCAGGAACACGCGTTGACGGTCACCGATCTGCATGCGATCTCGCCCGATGAGTTTATCGAAGTGGGAGAGGCCGTGGTTCACCGGCTGTCCTACCAGCAGGCGCGGCACTTCAATACCCCGCCGGCCGGCGTGTACGTGGCCAATCCCGGCTATATGTTCGGCACGGCCGCGATCCCGCGTGCGGCGGTGATCATTGCGGTGGACGGTCGACCAACGCCTGATCTGGATGCCTTCGAAGCGGTCCTGAATCGATTGGGCGACGGCGATCGCGCCAGTGTGAGATTTTACACGTACGACGATCCGCGCAATTCAAGCGTGCGTGTCATCCGAATGGATCGGCGCTGGTTCAATGCGCGGCGCTGCGGACGCGACGATGAACTGGGACGCTGGCCCTGTCGAGCGTTGGCCGACGGCCCGACAGCCGAGCCGCCCAAAGCGGCGACCGTGCGTTTTCCGGAATACGACGACCCGCGCTCGCGCGCGCTGGCCGCGTCGCTCGTTCGCGTCAATTTTGATATGCCTTACACCGCGTCGGGTGTGTCCGAACGCTACTACCACGGCACCGGCGTGGTGGTGGACGCGGAGCGCGGCTGGGTAGTGGTTGACCGGAACACGGTGCCGGTTGCGCTCGGTGATGTGACCCTGACCTTTGGCGGCTCTGTGGAGGTGCCTGGCAAGGTGTACTACGTCCATCCGCTGCACAATCTCACGGTGCTCGAATACGATCCGGCGCTGCTTGGCGAAACACCGGTGCGTGCGGCCCGCTTGAAAGACACGCCAAGCCGCACCGGCGACACGGTCTGGGTTGTGGGTCTCAAGGGCGACCATCGCATCGTGGCGCAGGCCACGGAAATCGCCTCGATGGACCCTGTGCAATTCCCGCTGTCGCGCACATTCCGCTTCCGGCAAACCAATCTTGAGACGCTGTCACTGGTTAACCCGCCGCCCGATCTGGACGGCGTTCTGGCCGACAAAAAGGGCAACGTGGTGTCGTTGTGGTCGAGCTTCGCCTATCAGGGTGGACAGGGCGCCGCGCAGACGAACGGCGGCGTGCCCGTGTCGCCCGTACTCGACATGCTCTCGCGTCTGAAGTCCGGTCAGCCGGTCCGCTCGCTCGAGGTCGAAATGTTGCCAGTCCCAATGTCGGCTGCACGAAAGCTGGGTCTTCCGAACGACTGGGCCGAGCGGATCGAGCGTGACGATCCCAAACGACGTCGGGTTCTAAAGATACTTCGCACGGTAGCCGGCACGCCCGCGGCCGCGCAGCTCACGGCGGGTGACCTGCTGTTGGCGATCGACGGTGAGCCGGTCACCAGTTTTCGGGAGGCCGAGCGCATCACGCAAAAAGATGAGGTCACCGTGACGGTCTGGCGCGACAAGTCTCTCAAGGAGATACGCCTGGGCACCGTGGCGCTGGACGGCGCGGGTCTCGACCGGGTCGTTCTGTGGGCCGGCGCGCTTGTGCAGGAGCCGCACCGCGCGCTCGCCGCGCAGCGTGGTATCGAAAAGCAGGGCGTGTACGTGGCGTATTTCAGCTACGGATCACCTGCGACACGTTACGGACTTTGGCCAGGGCGGCGCATCGTCGAAATCGATGGCAAGGCGGTGGATGATCTCGATTCGTTCCTCGCCGCAATCGTGGAGAAGTCGGACCGCGAATCGGTGCGTTTGAAAACGGTGACGTGGAACGATGCGGTCGAAGTGATCACCCTGCGGCTGGACAACGAATATTGGCCTGCATCCGAAGTACGCCGCGAGGGTGGCGAGTGGCAGAGGCTGCAACTCGAAGGCCTAATGGCCGAAGACCTTTTGCGCGGTCGGACGATTGCCGAGGGGAGCGGCTCGGATTAACCGCGGTTAGTTGGTGGCGGTGTTGCCGTCTATCGACACCTGGAGGTGCTGCAGCAGCGCGCGTGCGGACTCCACCGGTGGCGCGCAGACTGGGCCCTTGCACAGATAGGCCACGCCACCGGGTTGCGGTTTGCGTTGCGCCAGCACACCCGGAAGGTCGGCGACAGTCTCATCGATGATGTAGGCCTGTCGGCGTGGAGAATAGGACTGCGTCGGCTGAAGCCAGCGCTGGCGCTCATCCTCAGCACATCGAATGACCGCAATATCCGGCCGATGCAGCTGTTCATCCAGTGCGCCCAGCATGGCCATGTGCGCGTGCGGTGCCTGCAACATGGGCTGCCATGCGAATTTGATGCTGGCCTCGGCCGCGTGGAGATAGCGCGGTTCGCCGACCAGATCGCCCAGACGAATCAACGCCCTCGCCGCAACGCCCGCGCCCGCTGGCAGCGCGCTGTCTGAAACGGGTTTCATGCGGTGGATGACCGCGTCCATATCGTCGGGTGTAAAGAAAAATCCACCGGCCTGAGCGTCGAAAAAATGCTCGACAATCGAGTCCGCAAGGCCGAGCGCAAAGTCCAGATCCTCGCGCCGGAAGCGGGTTTGCAGCAATTCGAGCAGACCGTCCAGCACAAACGCCACATCGTCGAGAAAGGCGGACTGATAGGCTTTACCGTCGTGGTAGACCGCCTGCAGGCGCCCGTTCACAACCATTTGCTCGCGTAAAAAGTCGGCCAGGCTCAATGCGGCTTTCCCCACGTCCTCCCGCTCGAGGTGTCGTGCGCAAATCGCCAGTGACCGCAGCGCCAGACCGTTCCAGCCCGCCAGACGCTTGCCGTCTCGCAGTGGCTGTGGGCGAGCTCCGCGTAAGGTGAAGAGCCGGGCGCGGAGTTCGCCGAGAGCTCTCTGCGCGTCATCGTCGGTAGCCACATCCGGATCAGCAACAAAAAGATGCCAGCGGTCGCCGACATTGGCCGGTCGGTCGAGGCCGAATCGAGGTGCCAGCGCGTCGGCCTGATCGCCGGCGGCGTCACGCCATTGCGCCTCGGACCAGGTATAGCTCGCACCGGACACCCCGTCAGAGTCAGCGGCGAGACCGGCCGCCAGACCGCCATCGTCCATGGCCAGTTCGCGCACGAGAAAATCACAGCACTCGCTCGCCACCTGCCAAAAAAAGCGATCGCCGGTCGCGCGCCACGCCTGCGCATAGAGCGTCAGCAGCTGTGCATTCTCGCCAAGCATCTTCTCAAAGTGTGGCACCTCCCACTGCGCATCGACGCAATAGCGGAAAAATCCGCCGCCCACATGGTCGAACAGCCCGCCATGCCCCATCGCCTGTAACGAGCGAGTCGCCATGAACAGCGCCTGCAAATCGGGCGACGGCGGCGCGCTGTGGGCATGCCAGTGGCGCAGCAGTCGATCCAGATGCCCGGGTGTCGGAAACTTGGGGGCGCCGCCAAACCCGCCGTATTGAGCATCGAATTCCGACAGCAGCGCCTGCCGCGCCGCGTCGAGCGGTTCGCGCGTGAGTGTGAGACCCGGTGGCGTTGTGGGTTCGGCCTGACGGAACACCTCAGACAGCGCGTCGCTTTGCTGCGCGATCTGTTCACCGTTTTCGGCGAGGAAGGCCAGCACCCGGTCCAGAACTTCGCTGAACCCCGGCACGCCGCTGGCGGCCTGCGCCGGAAAGTAGGTACCGCCGAAAAACGGCATTTGACGGTCGGGCGACAGAAACATGGTCAGCGGCCACCCGCCGGGTTGTTGCGTCAGCAGTCGGTGCGCGAACTGGAAGACCTGATCAAGATCGGGCCGCTCTTCGCGATCCACTTTTATACACACGAAGGCATCATTGAGTTTCGCGGCAAGCGCAGGGTCGCTGTAAGACTCGCGAGCCATGCGCTCACAGCCGCTCGACGTGGTGTACCCAATAGAGAGCAAAATGGGCTTGTCCAATCGGCTTGCCGCCGAAAGTGCCGCCTCATCCCACGGTTGCCAGTTCACAGGCTGCGTGGCGTGGGCCTGCAGGTGCGGGCTTGGCAGATCAGCGAGGCGGTTACGACGAGTCGGGTCGTCAAATTCCATTGGCGGCATGGCAGCGTCTGCGTCGGCGGGCTGCCAATGGTACACGCTTCAACAAGTGCGCGGGTGGTACACTCCGCGCCCATGATTTATCCCGAATTCAGCACGGTTCTGTTCGAGATTGGCGTCATCAAAATCCGATGGTATGGCGTCATGTATATCATCGGATTTGTAATCGCGTTTGCGCTTCTCAAGTACCGGGCGGCACGGCGCGATGACTGGGACGTACGCGACATTGAGGATCTGATTTTCTACGGCGCGATGGGCGTTATCCTCGGTGGTCGCATCGGCTATGTCCTGTTCTACCAATTCGACGCGTTCCTCGATAACCCGCTTTACCTGTTCAAGGTCTGGGACGGTGGCATGTCCTTTCACGGTGGTTTGCTCGGCGTGCTCACAGCGATTGCCTACTTCGCGCGCAAGCAAGGCCGAGGGTATTTTGAGGTTAGCGATTTCCTCGCGCCGGCCACGCCGTGGGGATTGTTTTTCGGTCGAATCGGCAACTTCATCAACGGCGAACTCTGGGGCAAGCCCACCGATGTGCCGTGGGGGTTCATCGTGAACGGGCAAAAGTTGCACGCCAGCCAGCTCTATGAGGCCTTTCTTGAGGGGCTGGTTTTGTTTTGCATCCTATGGTGGTTTTCCCGGGTGCCGCGACCGCGCATGGCGGTGTCAGGGTTGTTCCTGATGTTCTATGGGGTTTTTCGCTTCGCGATCGAATTTGTGCGCGTGCCGGATGCCGACCCGGGCTACATCGCATTTGGTTGGGTCACGATGGGCCAGATTCTATCGACGCCGATGATTGTCGCCGGCCTTACGCTTGTGGTCTTTGCATATCGTTCGCGTCCGCCCACAAAGGTCGCCCCGTCGTGACGGCCCACCCGGAGCAGCAGTATCTGGACTTGCTGCGTGAGCTGCATGATCACGGCGACACGCGCGTGGACCGCACGGGTGTCGGAACGCGAGCGCTGTTCGGACGGCAGATGCGATTTGATTTGGCGCACGGCTTTCCGGTGTTCACCACCAAGCGCGTGTTTTGGCGTACGGCGTTCAAGGAAATGCTGTGGATGCTGTCCGGCGGTTCGAACATCCGTGAATTGCTGGAGCAGAACGTACGCATCTGGTCGGATTGGCCGCTTCGCCGCTACCGCGAGCAAACAGGCGATGATCTCTCGCAGGAGGCCTTCGAGCAGCGCGTCCTGGAAGACGATGCCTTTGCGCAACAGTGGGGGGATCTGGGGCCGGTCTACGGTCGGCAGTGGCGCCGCTGGCGCGCACCGGACGGGAGAGAAATCGATCAGGTCCAGTACGTCATTGACCAGCTGAAGACCCACCCCACGGGGCGCCGGATTCTCTGGGACGGTTGGAATGTGGCCGATCTGGAGCAAATGGCGCTGCCGCCCTGCCACAAGCACTATCAGTTCTTTGTCAGCAGTGACGGGCGGCTCCACGGCGCCGTGATCCAGCGCAGTGCCGACGCGTTTCTGGGTCTTGCGTGGAATGTGGCGAATCTCGCATTGGTCACCGCGCTTCTGGCCGAGCAAACCGGGCATACACCCGGCGAAATCGTCTGGTTCGGTCTCGACGTGCATCTCTATCTCAATCACTTCGATCAAGCGCTTGAGCAAATAGAGCGAGCGCCGCGACCGCTCCCGTCACTGGTGCTCGCGCGACGCCCCGACAGCCTGTTTGACTACACCATCGACGATCTCGCGCTCGACGGATACGACCCGCACCCGCCGATCTCCGCGCCGGTGGCGGTGTGAGCGCCGGCGGTCCGGAAATTGCGCTGATTGTTGCCATGGCCGCGGATCGGGTCATCGGCAGGGACAATGCTTTGCCGTGGCGGTTGTCGAGCGATCTGGCGCGTTTCAAAGCGCTGACGATGGGGCATCCCATTATCATGGGCCGCAAAACCTATACGTCGATCGGGCGGCCGCTGCCTGGGCGTCGCAATGTGGTGTTGAGCCGCAATCCGACGTTTTCCGCTGACGGCGTGGAGGTATGTCCTTCGCTGGACGACGCGTTGGCAGTCGATGCGCATCGCGTGTTCGTCATCGGCGGGGAGGAGATCTACGCGCAGGCACTGGATCGCGCGACCCATATTTTTCTGACGCAGGTGATGGCCACCGTCGACGGGGATGCGCGCTTCCCGCACGTGGAATGGGACGCCTGGTCACTGCTCGCCCACGAGTCGCATCAATCTGACGATAAGAATGAATTCGATTTCGCGTTTTTTGACTTCGCTCGTCGCCCGAGCGAGCAACAGCGATGAAAAGTGAGCCTGCGGTTGGCTTCTCGCGCAGCGTCCGTGTGCGGTATCGTCACGTTCCCTGAACTAATCGCTCCGTCGGGGCGCCGCTGACATGCCTGCTTTTGCCGCTCTTGTTATCGCGATACAGCTTGGATGCGCCTACCACGCGGTGCGCAATCGCGCGGATACGTTCTGGATCTATCTGATCCTGTTTGCGCCCGGTCTTGGCTGTGCCATTTATGTTCTGACGCAGGTCGTACCTGGACTTACCGGGACGCGGACCGTCCGGCGGGCGCGGAGCACCTTGATCAACACCGTTGATCCCAAGCGCGAGCTCCGGCGCCGGACGGCCGAACTCGAAGCGGCCGACACGGTTCAGAACCGAATGAACCTCGCGGATGAATGCATCGAGGCGGGACTTTATGACGAGGCCGTGAAGCTGCTCGAAGAGGCGTTAAGCGGGCTGCACAAAGACGATCCGGGCTTGATGGAGCGTCTTGCCGTTGCGAGCTTCGGACGGGGCGATGCGAGCAAGAGCAAGCAGGTGCTCGACGCGCTGATTGCGGCGCACCCTGACTATCGATCTCCAGAGGCGCATCTTTTATACGCGCGCAGCCTTGAAGCACTGGACCAGACGCAGACGGCCCTCGATGAATACGAGGCGCTGCATGAATCGTATCCGGGCGAGGAGGGGCGCGTGCGATACGGTCTGCTGCTCAAACGGATCGGGCAAATGGGGCGCGCCCGGCAGTTGTTTAGTGAATCGTTGCGTCGCTCGAAGCATGCGCCGGCGCATTACCGTCGCGCGCAACGCGATTGGCTGAATATCGCCAAACAGGAAAGCGAGTAACGACGTGGACATTTCGCAAAGCACAATCGCGATTACCGGCGCCGCAGGTGGGCTGGGTTCGGCGATGGCACAGCGTCTGGCGGGCCAAGGGGCGCAGCTTGCGTTGATTGATCTGGACAAGTCGGCGCTCGAACCGGTGCGCGCCGCATGTATTGACGCTGGGGCAGGGGCGGCGCTGGCCTACGCGGCGAACGTGACAGACGAAGCCGACACCTCCGGCGTATTCGCCGCGATTGCGGCGGACTTCGGTGCGCTCCACGGCGTCGTGAATAACGCGGGCATCACCCGCGATGCGTTGACCGTCAAGTTCCGCGATGGCGAGTGCGTCTCGGCGATGACGCTCGACCAATGGCAGTCCGTGCTCGACGCTAATCTGACCGGCGTCTTTCTGTGCGGTCGTGAGGCAAGTCGGCACATGATCACCCTCGGATGTCACGGCTGCGTCATTAATATTTCGTCGATATCCCGCGCGGGCAATATGGGGCAGATCAACTACTCGGCCACCAAGGCCGGCGTCGAAGCCATGGCCGTGGTCTGGGCGCGCGAGTGGGCGCGTTACGGCATTCGTGCTGCATCCATTGCGCCGGGTTTCATCGGCACCGACATGGTGCGCAGCATGAAGCCCGAGGCACTAAAGAAACTGTCCGCCATGATCCCGGTCCAGCGCATGGGCGAACCGGATGAAATCGCCCGCGCTGTGGCGTTTATTTTCGAGAATGACTATTTCAACGGCCGCTGTCTGGAGTTGGACGGGGGCCTGCGACTCTGATTCCGATGTCGGGCCGGTCGCACGCAATATCGGCAAGCACCGGTGGCTCTCGAAACGCCGCGTCCAGCATGTTGTCGCCGTCGAAGATGTAGCGCCCGTCAAAGACCTCGCCGCGCAGCAGCCGCGGTAACCACAGTGCGTCGTCGGCCCACATTTCGTCGTACGGTATGCGCTCAATGGGCGTCCACAGCGGCAACGCCTCATCGGTCTCGACAGCCTGACCGCTGTGGTCGAAGCTGACAAAGCAGAAAACCGTCAGCGCGTAGCCGTCAGTGAACTGAAAGCGAGCACGGCCGCGCAGCGTCGGCGACAGGGCGGTAATGCCCGTCTCCTCAATGGTCTCGCGGACCGCGCAGTCTTCAGGTGTTTCGCCGGGCTCAATGCGCCCGCCCGGGCCATTGATCTTGCCGGCGCCGAGTCCACGTTTCTTTCGGATCAGCAGGATGCGGTCGCGGTCGATCACGAACATGAGCGTGGCGCGTTCGGTGGGTGTCCACGTCCACCAGTCTATATCCGTTACCTTCTTTTGCGTTGCGCGTGGCATGCTGCGCTCTCCCGGCAGGCTAGCGCCTGCCTCCATTTGAAAAGGACCCGCCCATGTTGTCACCCCGAGCCGTTGTTCGCCGCGGCGCCACGATCGGTGCCGCGCTGTTTTGTGGCCTGGCCGCCTGTGCCAACGCGTCCGACGCCGATGAAGTGCGAACCACAACCCTCGAGAACGGCCTAAAGATCATCGTTTGGCCCGACCACGATATTCCCAATGTGGCCATGTACAACTTTGTCCGGGCCGGCGGTCGCAATGAAGTCCCCGGCATTACGGGACTGTCGCATTTTTTCGAGCACATGATGTTCAACGGTACCGCGACGCTCGCGCCGGGGGAATTCGACCGCATCATGGAGGCCAACGGCGGCAGTAACAATGCCTACACCTCCGCGGACGTGACCGTTTATCAGGATTGGTTTCCCTCCAGTGCGCTCGACGTGATCTTTGATCTGGAATCGGATCGATTTGCCAATCTGGCGTTTGTCGATGAGGTTGTGGAGAGTGAGCGTGGCGTGGTCACCTCGGAAAGGCGCAGCGCGGTCGACAACAGCCCGTTCGGTGCGCTTTATGAGCAAACCCGGTCAACCGCCTTTGTCGCGCACCCCTACCACATACCGGTGATCGGCTGGCCGTCGGATATCGCTGCGTGGACCGAGGCCGACTTGCGCGATTACTACACCACGTACTACGCACCAAACAACTGCACGCTCGTGGTGGTCGGAGATGTCGACGCCGAGGATATTTTCAGACGCGCGCGTGAGTCGTTCGGCACCATTCCCGCACAGGCACCACCCCCTGCTGTGCGCACCACTGAACCGGAGCAGATGGGTGAGCGCCGACTCACTGTGGAACGCGACGTCCAGTCACCACTGATCGCGATGGCGTACAAGTCGCCCGCCGCCGGCGACCCGAGTGGTCCGTCGATCGATCTGTTGCTGAGTGCGCTGGCGAGCGGCGAATCTTCACGGCTGTACCGGGCACTGGTGGAGCCAGGGCACGTGATCGACGTGAGCTATTTTCGGCAGGAGGGGTTCGATCCCGGTCTCACGTGGCTGTTCCTGACCTTGCCTCAGGGGGCGGACCTGGCCGACGTCGAGACGCGTGTCGATCAGGTTATTCGGACCGTCGTTGAATCGGGCGTGTCGGCGGCTGAACTTGCTCGGGCACAACGCAATGTTGTTGCGGACTTTTACCGGGGACTGTCCACGATCAACGGCAAGGCATCGGCGTTGGGTGAGCACGAGGTGTTTCATGGCGGCTATACCGCGCTGTTTGACGTTCCGTCGCGCTACGCGGCGGTGTCGCTCAACGATGTGCAGGCTGCGGCGGCGGCCACTTTCGACAAGCGACGTCGCACCGTTGGCATACTCGCACCGGGCACACAGGAGGCCACGCCATGATCCGCTCGGCAGGGAGTGTGCTTTGGGTCGCGGTGCTCACGCTGACGGGATGCAGCGCTGCGCAGATCGATGAGCCGGAAACACGGACACAGGACATTGTGCGGCGCGCGCCGGTCGCCGCGCCGCCGGTGACGACGCCGCGACTCCCGCCCATGCAGCGGGTGACCCTCGACAATGGCGCCGTGCTGCAGCTTGCGGTCAAGGCCGATGTGCCGCTGGTGGCGCTCAGCGCTTCGGTGCGCGGTGGCGCGGTGGCCGATCCGGCTAATCGCGCCGGACTGGCCGCTATGACGGCGGCGCTGCTTGAAAAAGGCGCCGGGTCGCGCGACGCCCGGGCGCTCGCGGACGCCGTCGCCGACGTGGGCGGTGTGCTGGCGGCCGGCGCGGGCCGCGAGTCGGCGCGCATCAGCGCGGGGTTTCTGGCTCAGGACACCGAGCTGATGCTCGAACTTGTGCTCGACATGTTGATGGCGCCTGCGTTCACTGAGGAAGAATTCGAACGGGCGAGAACGCGTTCAATCGAGTCATTGAAAGCTGCGCGCGACGGTGACCCACGGTCGCTGATCGGGCGCTACGGTCAGGCCTTTCTGTTCGGCGATCACCCGTATGGCAATGCCGTGTCCGGTACCGAGACTTCGCTTGCCGCGCTGTCGAGGGACGATGTGCTCGCCCACTATCGATCACACTACGGCCCTGAGCGGCTGGTGATCACGGTGGTGGGCGACATCGATCCGGCGAAGGTTCGCGCCACGCTAACGCGTCGACTGTCCGGTTGGCGCGAGGCCGGCCAGCCCGCGCCCACCATCCCCGCACCGCGCGTAACGTCGTCGGGTCAGGTTCTGTTGATCGACAAACCGGGTGCGACCCAGTCTTACTTCTGGATGGGTGCACCCGGCGTGGCGCGGAATGACGACCGCGAGGCTGCGATCGACGTGGCCAACACGCTGTTCGGCGGGCGCTTCACGTCGCTTTTGAACACGGCACTGCGCGTTGAGTCGGGGCTGACCTACGGCGCAGGCAGCCGGCTGAGCCGTTTGTCCCAGCCCGGCAGCGTCGCAATTGTGTCGTTCACCGCCACGGCGGATACGCGCGCGGCCATGGATCTCGCGCTGGATGTGCTTGATCGGTTCAAAGAGGGTGACATCGAGCCGGCTCTGCTGGCGTCGGCCAGAACCTACTTGCGTGGACAGAGTCCGCTGGATTTCGAAACCGCCAGTCAGGTGGCGGGCACGCTGACCTCGCTGGCGTTCTACGGCCAGTCCGTCGATGCGGTGGACGGCTATGACGCCGCTGTGGCGGGGGTGGATGCCGACGCGCTCAATGCAGTGATAAAGAGCGTGTATCCGGATCGCACAGGGTTGACGACCGTGGTGATTGGCGACGCGAAGGCCATCCGGGAGGATGTGGCGCGCTACGGTGAGGTGACGGTGATGCCGATTACCGCGCCGGCCTTTCGACCGGGCAATGCGCGTCCTAACGGGGCCTGGGACTAGAC
This sequence comes from Pseudomonadota bacterium, assembly GCA_039026595.1. Classification (GTDB taxonomy): domain Bacteria; phylum Pseudomonadota; class Gammaproteobacteria; order Steroidobacterales; family JBCCMA01; genus JBCCMA01. The sequence goes on along the minus strand of JBCCMA010000031.1, from coordinate 10,188 downwards.
CAGCCCGGGCGCGTCGGCCAGCTGCTCGCGGATGAGTGCTTCGGCGTGCCCATAGTCGATATCACCGAGCGGAAGCTCACGCGGGTGCTCCAGCAGTAACTCATCGAGGATGGACTGCTGGATCACGCCGCGACGCTGGGCTTCGGCGTATGGGATGTGGTGGAACATCACCATCGAGTAGCGTGGGACGAAGTCGCCCGGAAAACGGCGCTCGAGTTCAAACGCCAACGCCTTCTTCAAATGGAAGTACGGATCGCGTACCGACTCGCGCATCTCGATGTAGTTCTCGATCGCCATATCGGCAATGGCGTTGGCGTTCGGTCGGCGACGCCGTTCAAACTCGGCAAAACGGTCGGCAAGTGACGGAGCCTCAATGTCGAACAGGCAGCGGTCGAGCTCAAAACAGTCCTCGAATGCGCAGTTCATGCCCTGACCGTGGAAGGGCACGATCGCGTGGGCGGCGTCGCCGATCAGGACCGCTTTGTCGTCGGCATGCCAGGGCGCGCAGCGCACGGTACCGAGTTCGCCTGTCGGGTTGGCGAAAAAATCGTGCAGCAAGTCGGGCAGAAGCGGAACCGCGCTTGGAAACCAGTGTTCGAAGAACTGGCTCACCTGATCGGCATCGGTCAGTTCATCAAAGCTGTTCTCGCCGTTCATGGCCATGAAGAGCGTGACGGTGAAGCTGCCGTCGAGATTGGGCAGCGCGATCATCATGAACCCGCCGCGCGGCCAGATGTGGAGGGCATTGGGGTCAATGCGAAAGGCCCCGTCGGGCCCGGCGGGAATGGTCAACTCCTTGTAGCCGTGACTGGAGAGGACCTCGCTGTTGAGCGCCCCGGGTCGCCGCCCCAGTGTTCGCCGCACGACTGAGCCGCCGCCATCCGCGGCGATGATCGGACGTCCTGAGAGGGCAACGCGTGTCCCCGCTGGATCGGTGAGCAGAACCTCACCGGTGTCGACGTCCACCGCCTCTGTGCGGTGCTCGAAGTGCAGCCCTACGCCGTGTGCATCGGCCTGATTGAGCAAGAGCGCATTGAGCCCGGCGCGCGAGATGGAATATATGACCTCGCTGTCGTCCTTGCCGTAGGGTTGGAGCACGGGCGCCTTGCCCACCTCGTGGAGCATGCGGCCGCGCATGGGAATGGTCAGGGCCTCGATGTCCCTCTCGAGCCCGACCCCGGCAAGTGCCCGCCGCCCGCGATTGGCCAGCGCCAGATTGATCGATCGGCCGCCCTCGCCCTGTTCGGTCCGCGGGTCCGCCCGTCGCTCGTACACATCGACGGCGGCGTCGCGGCGTGCCAGGTAAATGGCCGAGAGCGTGCCCGCCAGACCGGCACCCAATACATGAAAAGACAGCGCCTGACTCATGCGTGCATTCCCGTTTGATCAAAAGCCATGGTTACCGACGTTTCGCGCACGACACACAATCGTATTCAATCTGCCGGCGCGGTTTCTTGGGGACTTTGACCGCCGTCAGCGAGCGGCCCCAGACACAGCCCGTATCGAGTGAGGTGACCTGGAGAGAGTCCGCGTCACCAAGGGCCGACCAGTGGCCGAAATAAATCTGCCGGTCGCGCCAGTCGTCGTGCAGAAATCGGTACCACGGCTGGACACTGTTGTCGTAAGCGTCGGGTGGCCCCTTGGCCGAGAAGTTGAGCGCTCCGTTGGCGTCACAGTAGCGCATGCGCGTCAGCGCGTTCAGGGTGAAGCGCCGCTTTTGAAGTCCGTTCAAAGAGGTCTTCCAGGTCAGCGCACAGGGCGTTCGCAGATCGCCAATGAACTCGTCCTGCCAGCTCCGCGCAAGTTTGCTGGCCCGCCGCATCAGCTGGCGCCGGGTCCATCCCGGCGGCACGCCAGCGTGCACAAGTACGGCGCGACGCCCGCGGTCCTCGTGCGCAAACGGGCGAGTGGCCAACCAGTCGATCAGATCGTCGCAATCGCGCGACGCGAGGACGCGCGCGAGTCTGTCTGCGGCGCGCGGTTTGCGACCGGTGCGCGCGCAGTCAATCAGATTGACATCGTGGTTACCCAGCACGGTGACCGCCGCGTCGCCGAGCGACTTTACAAACCGCAGCACCCTGAGCGCGCGCGGGCCGCGACCGACAAGATCACCGCAAAACCACAACCTATCGCGTTGATCATCGAAGTCGAGGCGGTCGAGCAGGCGGCGCAGCGCGTCGTAGCACCCCTGCACATCGCCAACGGCGTACAGCGCCACGGCGCCCTAGTGCAGGCTGCCGGGTACGGCGAGCGTGAACGCGGTGATCGGCGCGTCGAACAGCTCGCCCGAGTCGTTGCGCATGCCGTACGAGCCATGCATGGCGCCAACGGACGTCTCAAGTATGGCGCCGCTTGAATACTCATAGTCGGCACCAGGGGCGAGGTAGGGTTGCTGGCCAACGACGCCGGTGCCCCGAACTTCCTGAACCTTGCCGTTGGCGTCAGTGATGACCCAGTGGCGCGTCAACAGCTGCGCGGCCATGACACCGTCGTTGCGCATGGTAACGGTGTACCCGAACACATACCGGCTATTTTCCGGATCGGACTGGTGCTCCAGATAGCGGGTGCTGACTTGTATGTCGATGGTGTCGCGCTGGCTCATGATGTGGTCCGCGTCGCCTTGTTTGAGTGTAACTTAATCTGCCTGTTGTCGTTTGTCTGCGAGCACCGCGGCCAGCGCGGCGAAGCGGTCTGGCGACAGGGTTTCGGCGCGCGCGCCCGGATCAACGCCGGCCATGGCGATTTCATCTTCATCGAGGAGTTTGCGCAGCGCGTTGCGCAGGGTTTTGCGGCGCAGGGAGAATCCCGCCGCGACCACGTCCTCCCATTCCGGAACATCCGTCAGTTCAAACGGCGGGACGTGGCGGGGCGTCAATCGGGCGACGGCAGAGGTGACTTTCGGGGCGGGGAAAAACGCACTCCCGGGCACGGTAAGCAATGGCTCGACCGCGAAATGCGGTGCGAGCATTACGGTCAGACGGCCGTAGGTTCGGCTGCCCGGTGAAGCGGACATGCGGTCGACCACTTCTTTTTGCAGCATGAGGTGCAGGTCGACAAGCGTCGCGGTCCAGTCGCAAAACTTAAAAAGAAGCGGTGTAGAAATGTTGTAAGGAAGGTTTCCGACAAGGCGGATCGGAAGACCATCCGGCGACAGTTCTTCCGCTGAGACGTGCAACGCGTCACGCTCAATGACGCGGAGGTTCGCCGTCTGGCGCGCGCGCGCCGCCCAGTTGGAGGCCAGATCGCGGTCAATTTCAATGACCGTCAGCTCCACACCCTCGTCGAGCAGTGGGTTGGTCAGTGCACCCCGACCCGGGCCGATCTCCACGATGCGTTCGCCGGGTTGCGGATCGACCGCGGCAATAATGTCGTCAATAACGCCTGCGTCTTGCAGAAAGTTCTGTCCGAAGCGGCGCCTGGGGGCCGCCATCAGGATGCGTTGCCGGGCGCGGCCGTGGCCGTGGCCGTCTGAATGGCCAACTCAAGTGCCGCCTTCAAGCTGCCGTCATAGGCTTTACCGGTTCCCGCGAGGTCCAGCGCGGTCCCGTGGTCGACACTGGTTCTCAGGATGGGCAGCCCCAGCGTCACATTAATGGCCGCGCCAAAACCGGCGTACTTGAGCACCGGCAATCCCTGATCGTGGTACATCGCAAGAATGGCGTCGACCTGTTTCAGGATTCGCGGGTTAAAGGCGGTGTCGGCGGGCAACGGCCCCAGTACCTTGTGACCGGCGGCGCGCGCTCGATCGAGTACAGGCGCGATGACCGCATCATCTTCATGTCCAAGGTGCCCGCCTTCACCCGCATGCGGATTGAGGCCGCACACACCAATCGTCGGATCGGCAATTCCGAACCACCGTACGAGGTCACGGCGAAGGATCTCGAGGGTCTTTGCAACCGTCGGTTCCGTAATGGCCGCAGGCACCGCCGATAATGGAAGATGCGTCGTGGCCAGCGCGACGCGCAGGTCCTGAGCGCACAGCAACATGACCGGCCGTGCCGCGCCCGTTCGTTCGGCGAGGTACTCGGTATGGCCCGTAAAGGGGATGCCGGCATCATTGATGACCGCCTTGTGTAACGGGGCGGTCACCATGGCGTCGGCCATGCCCTCGCGACACAGTTCGGTGCACCGGTCGAGCACGGCGAGAACGTCCCGAGCGTTCCTGGTGTTCAGTTGTCCGGCGGTGACCGGCGAGGACATCGGCTGATGCAGAACGTCGAGGTGGCCGGCCCGGTGCGGACGCGCGTCGTCCATCCGCTCGATGCGGCGCAGTGAGACAGGTAAATCAAGCGCGCGTGCACGTTCGGCGAGCACGTCTGTGTCACCAACCGCGGCGAGGGTGGCAGGCCACTTCTCGCGCGCCGCAGACAGGGCGATGTCCGGGCCGATCCCAGCGGGCTCGCCCGTACTGATCACGACGCGTGGGGCCATTCAGGTCTTGTAGTCGACGAACGCTTCGTCACGCAGCTGCATGAGCCAACGCTCCGTTTCCTGCTGCAGTTTGCGCGAGCGAATTTCTTCTGACGCCTGGATCATCGACTGCTCCTGTGAGTTGTCGATCTCCCGCGCCTCCATCAATTCGATCAGATGCCAGCCGAACGGGCTGCGTACGGGGTCGCTCATCTCGCCCGGTGCAAGACCGTCGAGTGCCGCTTCAAACTGCGGCACGAACGTACCGCGACGTTGCCAGCCAAGATCGCCACCGCGTGCCGCCGTACCTTTGTCATCGGACATGGTTTTGGCCATTTCCTCAAAGTCAGCGTCACCGCTTCGGATCTTGTCGGCAAGATCAGAGATCTGACTGCGCGCGTCGGCGTCCGTCTTCAATTCGTTGGGCGTGATCAGAATGTGCCGGGCGTGGCGTTGCTTGACCATCACCGGTTCACGGCCGCGGGTCTGGTCGAGGCGGACAAGATGGAAGCCGCTGCCGCTGGAAATGGGTTCGGAGACGGTGCCGGCCGTCATGCCCACCACCTGATCGGCGAACAGTGTTGGCAGCTGTTCGGCCTTGCGCCAGCCGATCTTGCCGCCCTCGAGCGCTTGCTGGCCGTTGGAGTGGGCCACCGCCAGCTGCGCGAAGTCCTCGCCGTTATTCGCGCGTTCGTAGATCTCGCGCACGAGTGCTTCGGCATTGTCGCGATCCGACTTTGATGCACCGGGGGGCACGGCGATCAGAATGTGGCTGATGTCATACTCGTTTTCGTCGTCGCCTTTGCTTTCCAGATAGGCCTCGACTTCTTCACGCGTAACGGCGATACGCGGAACCAGATCGCGCTGCCGGAGCTGCTCGATGGTCATCTCGCGGCGGATGTCGGTGCGATAACTCGTGTAGTCGATTCCCTGTTCGGCGAGCGCGTCAGGGAGTTGCGCCAGCGTGAGGCCGTTGCGTTTCGCGACCGTGCCGAGCGCCGAGTTGAGCTGATCGTCGGTGATGGTGATGCCAAGCCGTTCGGCGCGCTGCAGCTGGATTTTCTCCACGACCAGCCGTTCTACAATCTGTTTCTCAAGCACGTCGGCCGGTGGCAACTGCACGCCGTCGGCGCGCAGGCGCGAAACTATCGCCGCGCCCTGCTGCGCAACTTCGCTCTGCAGCACCACGCCGTCATTAACCACCGCGATGATGCGGTCGATCAAATCGCCGCTGCCGGTGAGCGGTTCGGCAGCCTGCACCACACCGCTTATGCCAAGCAGGGCGCACGCCAGAAGGGGGCGAAGGGGATTAACGATCGATGCGGCCATAACCAAGAATGCCTCTTTCCAGAAACGCGTCCACACGAGTCCCGATGCTCGTGAGGCCTTTGAGTTCGAACTGGGCAAAAAGTGCCCGGTCGGTGCTGCCGTCACGGTTATTGACGAACGACCGGCTGACGAGCCGCACGGCCCAGCAACAGCGCTCGTATTCTACTCCGGCGAACCGTTCGAGGGTGACGTTATCGGTCAGCGAGTAGTTCCAGCGCCCCACAACGTTCCAATGTCGACCAATCGGCCAGGCAAACGAGATGTCGGTCTGCTCTAACTCATTGTCCTGAAAGCGATAACCGAAGTTTATGACCTTGTTGTCGGCGGGGCGATACTGGAGTCGGAACGCCGCTTTTGCCGTCTCCGCGAGCTCGGGCTGCCACTGATACTCGAAGTTTCCGTTCCAGCGCTGTGTGAAATTGAGCGCAACTTCGGCGATCAGGTTGGACGCGTTGCCGGGCACGACCGGGCGGCCGGGCAGCTCCACGTTGCGATCGCTCAGGAATATCGCCTGACCGAGGGTCACATTAAGCAGCTCGCGTCCGTTGGCGAGGTTATATAAACGCGTTGTGAACCCCACTGACAGCGTGTCGGTATCCCCGATCCGATCGCTGCCCCGAAACCGATTGTCCTGGAACAGCTGCACGAGGTTCACGTCCGGCAGTCCGGTGTCGAAGACCGGCACGTCGGTCTGATCCACGAACGGAATGTGTGTGTATCGGATTCGAGGTTCGAGCGTCTGGAAGAGGGTGCCGCGCCGGTTTTCGCGTTCAAAGATCAGGCGCCCGTCGAGGCTGTATGTGGGAATGGTGCGCGAGGGCGAATCGTCGTTCGTGCTCCGGCCGGCGCTGAGCAGGTCGGTCAGACGGTACTGCGTGTGATTGATGCGAACGCTCGGCACGAGTGCCGCGCCGGGTGCCTGAAGGGGCAGGCTGAACGTGGGCTCGACGGTCAGCCGTTGACCGCGGGCACCGACGGCGCGCTCGAAATGCGTCAGCTCGGCATCGACCGTTGTGCGCGTGCCCAGCGCAGTGTCCCAGCCACCGCGAAACAGAAACTGCGGCACCCGCTTGTATGGTTTGTTGGCTTCCGTGATGCCATCGTCGATGGTCTGAAACGACTGCAAGCGCATGTCCAGCGTCCAGTTCTCGCGATCGACGCCGAGTGCCACTTGCCGCTCCAGGTGCGTCACCGCCGTGCCTGCGAGTGAGCTCGACAAATCACCGAAGTAGTTGCGATCGCTGACGTCGGTGACATCGGCGCGAAAACGCAAACCGCTCGGCAGATACGTGTCGTGAACCCAATTGCCCAGATAGCGGTCGCGATTGGCGAGCATGTCGTCGGCGAGATAGACCGTTTGCAGGGAGCCGGTGGTGTTCTGGAAAAGGTACCGGCCTTCAACCCCCAGCTGCGCGCCGCGCAGGCCGAGGTAGCGGGCGGTGAACGTGGCGTCGTAGTTCGGTGCGATATTCCAGTAGAACGGTATGGAGAGATCGTTGCCGCTGCGCTCGGTGTTGCCGTAGTCGGGTAGAAGCAGCCCGCTTTTGCGCGCGCCGCTGGCGGGGAAGGACAGGTAGGGGGTGTATAGGATTGGCACCCCCTTGAACTCGACGCGCACGTTGCGGCCCTCACCGATATCGCTTTCGCGGTCGATGCGGACGCGGTCGGCGATCAGTCGCCAGTCATTTTCGCCCACCGGGCAGGCGCTGTAGCGCACATCTTCGAGTTCGAGCGAGCGATCCCCGCGTGCCTCGATGCGCGCCGCGTCGCCGCGCCCGTCCCCGCGTTTGAGAACGAAACTGGCGGCCTCGAACTCTCCGAGGTCTTCGTTGGATTCAAAGGCAGCCGAGCCTGCGCCCACTTGGATGGCGTCATCCTCGTATTGCACGTCACCCTCGACCCGGAACGTGCCGGTGGCCGGGTCGTAGATCGCACGGTCGGCACGAATCGTCCCTTCATCGCGGGAAATCTGAACATCGCCTTCGAAACTTGACGCTTCACCCGCGCGCAACTCGGCCTGATCCGCTTGTATGCGCACGTCGCCGAGACGGTCGAGCTCCTTGAGAGAGGAGAGATCCAGTTCGGGCGCGAAGTCGTTGTCGGCCAGCGCGTTCAGGCACAGCAGTGGGCCGAGCAGAACCGCGATCAGGGTCGCAGTGGCTGACCGCCCGGGTCCTGTGGTCAAATGGGCCTCCGATCGAGGTATTGCCTCGCCGTTCTGGATGGGGCCATGACCGAAAGCGTGCCGGGCCACGACGCCGATAAACGCCTAAGTCTACTGTCAAACTGGGTTGAGCAACACTTGCCGGGCAAGGTGGAGCGTATTGAGCCGGCGTCGTCAGACGCCAGTTTCCGTCGCTACTTCCGTGTGATCCATCGGCGCGGTTCGCGCATTGCGATGGACTCGCCGCCGGACCGAGAGCCGTTGGACCGGTTTATCACGCTGGCGGGCAAGCTGCGCGCATGTGGGCTGCGTGCACCGCGGGTCTACGCGTCCGATGCCGAACACGGCTTCGCGCTGTTATCTGACCTCGGTCCGCAGACCTACCTGGATGTCCTCACGCAGGCGCCGGGCCGTGCGGACGCGCTCTACGGCGATGCCATTCACCGCCTCGTGACCCTGCAGCTTCGGATGCAGGCCGATGATCTTCCCCGTTACGATGAAGCGCTGCTGCGGCGCGAGCTTGATATCTTCCGCGAATGGCTCATTGAGCGGCACCTTGATGTACGTCTCGAGGGGTCTGCACTGACGGCCTGGCGCGACGCCTGCGATGTGCTGGTGGCTTCGGCGCTTGCGCAGCCCGTGGTGTGCGTGCACCGGGATTTCCACTCGCGCAACCTGATGGCGGGCAAAGCCGGGGACCCGGGTGTGCTGGATTTTCAGGACGCCGTGATGGGGCCCATGACGTACGATCTGGTTTCGCTGCTGCGCGATTGCTATCACGAGCTGCCAGCGGCCGATCTCAGTCGATACCGCGATTGGTATGTGAGTCTGCTGTCGCAAACGGCGTTGGCGCCGTTACTGCCAGAGCGCGCGGTGTTCGAGCGCTGGTTTGACCGGATGGGCGCGCAGCGGCATCTCAAAGCCGCCGGTATTTTCGCCCGATTGCACCACCGCGACGGCAAGTCCGGATACCTTGCCGACATTCCCAGAACGCTCGGCTACGTGCTCGCGCTCGATGATCCTGCACTGACGCCATTGCAGAACTGGCTGCGCGAGCACGCTTGTGCGGTGCTGTGAACGCTCTGCTGTTGTGTGCCGGGCGGGGCGAACGCCTTCGACCTCTTACGGATTCCGTGCCAAAGCCACTTGTCACCGTCGGCGGTTTTCCGATGATCGATCACCAGCTGCGCGCGCTGGCGGCGGCGGATATTCGTCGCGTTGTGATCAATCTGTCCTGGCTCGGTAGCGCCATCCGCGGGCGGGTCGGCGACGGGCGCGACTATGGCGTGGAGGTGGTGTACAGCGACGAGGGCGCTGAAGCGCTCGAGACCGGTGGTGCTGCAGTAAAGGCGGCGGAGCTTCTGGGGCGCGATCCGTTCTTACTGATGAATGGCGATGTGTTCAGCGATGTCGCACTGGACGCAGTTTGCGCAATGTCTCTGGAAGACAATGATCTGGCCCACGTCGTCGTCGTCAACAATCCGTCGCATCATCCGCAGGGCGACTTCGCGCTGACAGCGGGTCGATTACGCGGTCGAACAAACGGGCCGGCGTACACCTATGCCGGAATCGGGCTTTACCGCCCGGCATTTTTTTTGGGCTACCCGCCCCGATTTTCCCTTGCGCAACCGCTTTTTCGCTATGCCGATGCCGGCAGGGTCAGCGCAAGACTCCATGACGGCGTCTGGTTTGACATGGGATCGCCCGAACGTCTTTCGGCACTCGAGGCGTTTCTCACCGGAGCACGCGAGACTCAGTCGTAGAGGGACTCAGGCGGCACAACAGCGCCGTCGGGTGGCGGATCGGTGATGGTGTTGTGGAGACGCTGCCACGCGTAGCGCGTGTCGTCCGTGACCGGTCCGAAATAGACGATGCCGGAATCGCGCCACGCGTCGAGGACGATGCCGGTTTCAAACGGCTGCCCGCGTGCGGTGACGAGCGCGCCCGAGTGCTCGAGGCGGAACGGCCGGGTGGGATAGGCCACGGCCCAGTAAAGGTCCAGCGTGGCAAGGTCGAGCCCGTCGAGGTGGCGCAACACGTCCTCCGCCCAGTGCGTGCAGAGCCCGCGCGGGCGCATTCCCATGTTGACCAGCACATTGTGGGCGATGGGCGGTTTGGTCAGTTGGTACTCATTGGCAAGATCAAGCGCCAAAACCATGGTGGCTTCGGCCACCTGGCGCGCTTCGTCCGGGTCTACGGTCGGCGCCAATCCTCTAATCGTGGCCGCCAGGTCCGAGGTGCGTTCGAAGTGCGCGGCGGTGTTCCGATCGGTCGTAATGCGCGAT
>JBCCMA010000030.1:0-24836 GCA_039026595.1 Pseudomonadota bacterium | reverse complement strand
TGGTGGGCCCACCAGGACTCGAACCTGGGACCAAGGGATTATGAGTCCCCTGCTCTAACCAACTGAGCTATAGGCCCGCCGAAGCCGAAGTATATCGGGGTGCGCCAATGGGCGTCACCCGCATCCGGCCCATAGACGTTGCCTACCACGGCAACAGACAAACTCCATTTGAAAAACCGGCACTCGATCCCCATTCTCCTGCCTCACCCACGAGGTTGGAAAGCCCTCGACAAGGAGCCTCACCATGACCGGAAACCCTCAATCCCCCGTTATCGCCGCCCTCGGACGGGCGCTTTTGGCCACCGATGCCACGCTGCGCCGCACGCAGCTGGCCCACTGGAACGTCACCGGCCCGCAGTTTTTCGGGTTGCATGCTGCGCTTGAGTCGCAGTACCACAATCTGTTCGGCGCCCTCGACGATCTGGCCGAGCGCATTCGTGCCCTAGGTGCTCAGGTGTCGTCGGACTACGTCTCCGCACCCGGCAAGCCCGTCGGCGACGGCGACGTTATTGACGAGCTGGTGCAAACGCACGACGAGGCCGTGGAAGCGTTCAAGGCCGCGTCGGCCATTGCCGCGGAAACGGGTGATGAGGTCACGGCGGGCATGATTCTGGACCGCCTCGAGTTCCACCAGAAGACCCTCTGGATGCTCAAGGCGACCCGCTAAGCCAACTCGGGTGCCCCGGCCGGGGCACCCGCATCACTGAAGCAGTCGAGAAAGTCGGGCCAGCGCCAAGGCGATGTCGGCGTCGATCTTCAGTCCAATCAACCCATCGGCGCGCGTCTTACCGCGATTGATCGCCGCAACCGGACGCCCGCGTTCGGCCATCGAGCGGGCGAAGCGAAAGCCTGAGAACACCATCAGCGACGAGCCAACCACCAGGAGGCCGTCCGCGGCGTCGAGTACGGCGTTGGCTTGCCGCGAGATCGCGCCGGGGATCGACTCGCCGTAGAACACCACGCGGGGCTTCATGGCACCCGCGCATATCGGGCACGGCACCGGTTCGAAGGCGTCGAAGTCCACACCGTCCAGATCGGCATCACCGTCCGGGGCGATACCGGCATCCAGGCCCGCCCATTTCGCATTGCGCGCGATCAACGCGTCCTGATATTCATCGCGGGGCAGAGTGTTCTGGCAGGACAGACAAATCACTTCGTCGAGCCGCCCGTGCAGGTCAATGACCTGTCGGCTACCGGCGCGCTGGTGGAGCCCGTCCACGTTTTGGGTGACCAGCGTATGGATAAACCCGAGTTGCTCCAGACGGGCGAGGGCGGCGTGCGCGGCGTTGGGCCGGGCGTTTCTGACCTGCGGCCAGCCCACCATGCTGCGCGCCCAGTAGCGCTTGCGGGCGCGCTCGCTGCCGCTGAACTCGGAAAACTGCATGGGCGCACTGCGTTTCCATTCGCCGTCGCGGTCGCGGTAGTCGGGAATGCCGGAATCCGTGCTGACGCCGGCGCCGGTGAGCACCAGAAAACGGGACGAGCTGCGCATGATCGCCGCCAGTTCGTCCAGGCGGCCCTCCATCGTGTGCAGCGGGGGTTGGGCGCTCAACGGTCAGCCCTTGCCACGTGTCTGCGTGCGCCCTTTTCGCGCGTTTTTTTCAGTGAACTGGATGACGAGGCTTGCGACATCCTTGCCTGTGGCCTTCTCGATGCCCTCAAGCCCCGGTGACGAATTGACTTCCATCACCACCGGTCCGTGATTGGAGCGCAACAAATCTACGCCGGCCATGTTGAGCCCCATGATGCGCGCGGCGCGAACGGCGGTGGAGCGTTCCTCGGGTGTGATCTTGACCACTTCCGCGCTGCCTCCCCGGTGCAGGTTGGATCGGAATTCGCCCTCTTTACCCTGGCGCTTCATTGCGGCCACCACTTTGTCGCCCATAACAAAGCAACGCAGGTCCGCGCCGCCGGCTTCCTTGATGAACTCCTGAACCAGAAAGTGCTGGTCGAGGCCGCGGAACGCGTCGATCACGCTTTCGGCGGCATTGCGCGTCTCGGCAAGCACAACGCCGGTGCCCTGCGTGCCTTCCAGCAGTTTGATGACGACCGGTGCGCCGCCCACCTGTGCGAGGAGGTCGTCGGTGTCGTCGGGTGAGTTGGCAAAGCCCGTCACCGGCAGCCCGATGCCCTTGCGCGACAGCAGCTGCAACGCGCGGAGTTTGTCCCGCGAGCGCGAGATCGCGACCGACTCGTTGAGCGTGTAGACACCCATCATCTCGAACTGGCGGACCACCGCGGTGCCGTAAAACGTGATGGACGCACCGATGCGAGGGATGACGGCGTCAAAGTCATCCAGCGTCTGACCGCGGTAGTGCACCGCCGGTCGCATCGTCGCAATGTTCATGTAACAGCGCTTGTGATTGATCACCTCGATCCTGTGACCGCGCGCCTCGCCAGCTTCAACAAGGCGATTGGTTGAATACAAGTTGCGGTTGGTTGACAGGATCGCAATTTTCATTGGGTTGGTCGCAGGACTGGATGGTGTGCTCATGGTTCCCTCAGGCGGGTGCGACGGTCTGTTGCCGTTCGCGAAAACGGGCCACGGCCAGAGCCGCGGAGCGCTTGTTGTCGATGGTGGCGATGTGCAGCAGCGCCTCGCCCTCATGGGCGACCGGCAGATTGCTGCGCCCGATCACCACGCCGGTCATCGGTGACGGGATGTCCTGTTCGGTTTCACCGAACGGATCGCTGACGGTGGCCACCGGCTGACCGGATTCGACGGTGTCGCCGAGGCGGGCACGCACCTGCACGATGCCACTGGTGGGGGCGCGTACCCAGCGGCTGCTCTCGGCCACGACCGGTGTAATGGGCTCGGACGCGGTCTTTGCTTCGCCCAACATGCCGATGGTGCGCATGATGTTGAGCACGCCGCGCACGCCGCCCCGGATGCTTGCCTCGTCAAAGCGCAGCGCCTCGCCGGCTTCGTAGAGCAGCGTGGGCACGTTCAGTTTCGACGCGTGCTCGCGCAGTGAGCCGTCGCGCGTTTCGGAGTCGAGGATGACGGGGGCACCAAACGCCTTGGCCAATGCAAAGGTCTGTTCGTCGTCGAGGTCCGCCCGAATCTGCGGCAGGTTGGCGCGGTGTACGGCGCCGGTGTGCAGATCAATACCGAAGTCGGCCAGTGTGATGATCTCGCTGGCGATGACGTGCGCCACGCGTCCAGCCAGCGAGCCGCTCGGGCTGCCGGGAAACGAGCGATTCAGGTCGCGCCGATCCGGCAGATAACGCGAGTTGTCGATAAAGCCGTGTACGTTGACGATCGGCACCGCGATGAGGGTGCCGCGCAGCGCGTTGATGGACTTGCGTCGCAGCAGCCGTCGCAAGATCTCCACGCCGCACAACTCATCACCGTGCACCGCGGCGGTGACAAACAGAACCGGCCCGTCGCGTCGGCCGTGGATCACCTGCACGGGCATCGGCAGCGACGAGTGGGTGTAGAGATCGGCGACCGACAGGTCGATGGTGAGACGCTGCCCGGCCTTGACGCTAGTGCCCGCGACCACGATGGGCCCGCGTTTTTCGCGAGATGCGCTCATGTTTTAAGATCACGGCGGCTCATGAGGTACGAGCGACCGGGGTCGACCAGAAACCGTCGCCGTATGGCATGGCGACCCAGCAGCATTCGAAACCGCATGTCATGTCGGGACGCGAGCGTGAGTTCGATCGGAATGGTCTTTGGGCCCAGCGCCATGGTGGTCTGGATGACGAGCCGATCGCTGGCCTGACCGCCTGAGTTGGTGACAGCGCGTTGATCAACAATGGGCGCGCAGCAGCGGATCACTGAGCTGTTCTCGCCCTGTTCGGGCTCCACGCTAAAGGTGGCGTAGTCGACGCCATCAACGGTCTCGGTGTCGATATCAAACGCGTGCAGAGATGAGGTGCGCGCCCCTGTGTCGATCTTGGCCTTGATGCGCTCGATGCCCAGATCGGGCAGCGCCAACCACTCCCGCCAGCCGATCATGCGTTGCGTCTGCTTTCCCATTGCGTCCCTTGTTATGCGGCGTAGGGATGGTACTCCTGCATTGCGCGGGCCGCCACGATTCGACGGCTCTCAAACGGAAAGTACTTTCAGGACACGGAGGGCGTCTTTTAGCCACTGTTGTGCTTTTTGCGCTTGTCGATGAATCGATCAAAGGCGTTCAGACCGGCTTCGAGACCGGCCCGCCCAAATCCGATTCGGAAGCGGTCGGTGGGCGTCGGCATCAGTTCGGAACGGTAGATGGACGCCGGCAGCAACAGTACGCCGGCGTCGTTGACCAACTGATCGCAAAACACTTCGACACCATCGGCGCCGAGGTAACGCGGGAAGGCGATGCAACCGCCGTCGGGGTGGCGCCAGTCAAACAGGTCGGCATGGTGTGAAAAAAACGCGTCCAGTCGCGTCAGATTCTCGCGCATCAACGTGTGGATCCGCGATTGCAGCGCGTCGCGGACACCGAGGGCAATGACGGCGAGTCGCTCGCTCGGCGCTGAGTTGCAGATCGACAGGTAGTGCTTGTAGCGCTCCATGTTGGTCAGCGCCGCGCGGTCGCGACAGGCGATCCACCCGATGCGCAAGCCCGGTAGTCCATAGGACTTGGACATGACGTTCAGCGATAGCCCGCGTTCGTAGGCGTCGGCGGCGTGCGGGATCTGTTTCGCCAGATTGAGTTCCAGTCCGCGGTAGACCTCGTCGCTGAAGAGCCACAGGCCGTGTTCCCGGCACACGTCGATCAGTGCGTTGAAGTCATTGTGATGCGGGATGGCGCCGGTGGGATTGTTTGGAAAGCACACGGAGACCAGCCTGGTGTTCGGGCGGACGGCGTGTCGCACTGCGTCCGGGTCGAGGCGCCAGTGTTCGTTTTCATCAAGCGCCACGCCGGTGACGTCGCAGATGTCGAGCGGAACGGTCTCCGCGGCCTGGTAGTTGGGCGTTACGACAATGGCGTGGTCGTTGGCGGACAACAGCGTGCGCATGGCGGCGTAGACGCCTTCTTCGGCGCCGGCGAAGCACAGCACGTTCTGCGCGGTGATCGTCTCGTACGTCGCGGCAATGGCCTCGCGCAGATCGGGCGCGCCCCAGGTTTCGGTGTAGCCCAGATGCAGGTCATTCAGCGCGTCCGGCGGCAGGTTCGCCAGAGTCAAAAGCTCACCGATCGTGATCGACTCGGCGTCCGACGCGGTCAAATGATGACGGGCCTTAAACTCCCAGGTGGAGAAAAACCTCTCGAGTGCAAAAGGACGCAATCCGCTCATTCGGCGCTGTCCGGGTCCGGATCAAGGTCCTCGGGCCTGAGCCAACCACGGGGCAATTCGCTTGGGATGCCGTACGTCGGCGCCTCCCGACCGGCTGCGGTCCACGCCAGCGTGATCTCCCGGAATTGCGTGACCGCGTTGAACGCGCTTTGCAGGATGTGCTCGCGGTCAGAATCCACAAATAGGTAATCGTGGTGCCGCACGACGCGCCGGTAGTGCCGTTCGATCTGCGCCTCGGTGATCGCCTGATCGGGGTGCGCGGCCACGTCCTGGGTGCCAAGGAAAATCACCTGATCCAGAGCGGATTGCCGCGACCCGGTACGAAACGCGCCGCCCGCCGGGGTAATCGCTCTCGCGGTGGCGATGTCGAGATACGATTCAGCTTGAGCGGACGCCTCGGGCCCTGTCACCGCGATGGGCTCTGCGGGATCGTCAGCGAGCGTGTCCGGCGGTGCTAGGACGTTCACACCGGCAGCGTGGGTCAGCGGCGCGCACAGCACGATCGCAAGACACGCGGCGTGTGTGCCACGAAGGCGCTGGCCGGCTGCGGTGTTTCGATTGGGTCCGGATGGGGTCGTCATGCGTCGACCCTACAGCCAACACCCGCCCGGTGCAGCCAAAAAAAAACGCGCGGACTGTGCCGCGCGTCTTCTGGTGCCACCTTGGGCAGCGATCAATCTTCGAGCAGGAAGCTCCGCAGCTGGTCCGAACGGCTGGGGTGGCGCAGCTTGCGCAGGGCCTTGGCCTCAATCTGACGGATGCGCTCGCGCGTCACGTCAAACTGCTTGCCGACTTCTTCCAGCGTGTGGTCCGTGTTCATGTCGATACCGAAACGCATGCGCAGCACCTTGGCTTCGCGCGGCGTCAGCCCGGCGAGCACGCCGTGCGTGGTCTCTTTCAGGCCCTCGCTCGTGGCCGAGTCGACCGGGCTGGCAACCACGGTGTCCTCGATGAAGTCGCCCAGATGGGAATCCTCGTCGTCGCCGATCGGGGTCTCCATCGAGATGGGCTCCTTGGCGATTTTGAGCACCTTGCGCACCTTGTCTTCCGGCATCTCCATGCGTTCGGCCAGTTCTTCCGGGTTGGGCTCGCGACCCATTTCCTGAAGCATCTGACGAGATATGCGGTTGAGCTTGTTGATCGTCTCGATCATGTGTACCGGGATACGGATGGTCCGCGCCTGGTCCGCGATCGAGCGGGTGATGGCTTGGCGAATCCACCACGTGGCGTACGTCGAGAACTTGTAGCCGCGACGGTATTCGAACTTGTCCACCGCTTTCATAAGGCCAATGTTGCCTTCCTGAATCAGGTCGAGGACTTGGAGGCCGCGGTTGGTGTACTTCTTGGCGATCGAGATCACCAGACGCAGGTTGGCTTCCACCATTTCTTTTTTCGCCCGGCGCGCTTTCGCCTCGCCGATCGACATCTGGCGATTGATTTCCTTGATCTCGTTGATCGTGATCGACGCGTTGTCCTGAATGGCAATCAGCTTGCGCTGCGCGCGCAGGATGTCCGGCTTCAGACGCGCAAGAATCGACGAGTGCTTGCGCTTGGCGCGGATGTGCTTGTCGATCCAATCCATGTTCGTTTCATTGGCCGGGAAGCTAGAGATGAAGTCCTTGCGCGGCATGCCGGCCTGCTGCACGCACACCCGCATGATTGCGCGCTCGTGCCCACGAATCTCGCTGATGCTCATGCGAACATTGTTGTTCAGGTAGTCCACCAGCTTCGGCGTGAGCTTTAGCTCCATGACCTCGGCGGCGCACTGCTCGCGCAGCTTCAACGTCTTGGGATCAAGGCTGCCCTCGGACTCGATGGACGCCATGATCTTCTTGTAGATGCGTTTGATCTTGGCGAAGCGGCGCTTGGCTTCGGCGGGATCCGGACCCGTGTCCACTTCGGCGTCGTCGTCCTTGTTGCCGTTGTTCTGGGCGGCGGGCACGACGGGCTTGTCGGCGTCCGCCGGGTCGATGAAGCCGGTCAGAATGTCGAGCAGGCGCGTCTCGCCGGCGGCAACCGGTTCAAACGACTCCAGCAGCAGCTTGATGCTGGCGGGGTACATCGCCATCGCGTGACGGACCTGGTTCAGTCCCTCTTCAATGCGCTTGGCAATCTCAATCTCGCCCTGGCGCGTCAACAGTTCGACCGTTCCCATCTCACGCATGTACATGCGTACCGGGTCGGTGGTGCGCCCGAATTCGGCATCGACGGAGGCGAGCGCCGCGGCGGCTTCCACTGCGTCGTCCTCGTCGTCGGTGACGGCCTGGTCGGACATGACGACCGAGTCGGCGTCCGGCGCTTTCTCATGCACCTTGATGCCCATGTCATTGATCATGTTGACGATGTCTTCGATCTGATCAGGATCGACGATGTCGTTCGGCAGGTGGTCGTTGATCTCGGAGTAGGTCAGGTAACCCTGCTCCTTGCCCTTGGCGATCAACCCTTTGATTTTCGTTTGTTTCTCGTCTTGTGCCGACATTGAATATCCCACTGACCTGGTGCGCGCCGCCGGAAGTGGCTCCGCGCGCCGTAAACCCTCAATTGTACCGCCGAGCACGCCCGATGGCGACCGGAGGTGTCATAAAACGCCTAACTTCCGCCCTTGAGGATAGACAGGAGTTCGCGCAAATCCGCCTTTTCAGTTTCAGTCAGCGTCTGATTTCTGGATTTCTCCAATAAATGGTCATAACGCCGCTGCCGCACCTCTTTTTGCAGACGGCCCAGCAGCCCCTGAAGTTCCTCCACCGCCTGATCCGCGTTGATCAGCACCGGTTTGTCGAGGAGCGCCCGAAAATGGGGGGCCGCAGCGTGTTCGCGCCACCGTTCCAGCACGGCGGCCGTGGTGAGATGAGGGGCGGCGGCCAATTGTTCAAGCAGTTCGATCAAAATATCGGTGCCCACCAGATCGGCCGATCTTAGTTCTTCGGGTATTTGCGCTTTTTCGGCGATTTTCGGGAAATTTAAAAGGAGGTTTATTGCGCTGGCGATCCACGGTGATCGTGGTGCGGCGGGCGGGACGGGGCGGGCGCCCGCGGGCCGCTCGCGGCGTGGCGCCGGCACGTGCGCATCGAACTGCGCCCGACTGAGCCCACAGCGCTTCGCAATGGCTTCGGACAGCATTTCCCGGTACACGCCGGGTGGAATGCGCGCGACCAGGGGGCGCGCCTGTTCAGCAAAACGTGCCAGACCGTCGAGACTGTCCATATCCACACCGTCTGCAAGATGATCCATGAGAAAAGTGGACAGCGGCGTCGCGGCGGCCAGTCGCTCGTTGAAACCGTCCGCGCCCTCGGATCGGATCAGCGTGTCGGGGTCTTCGCCGTCGGGCAGGAACAGGAACCGAATCTGACGGCCGTCGCGCACTTCACCGAGCGACACATTCAACGCGCGCCACGCGGCCTTGCGTCCGGCGCGGTCGCCGTCGAAACAGAACACCACATCGCTCGCGATCCGGAACAGCCTTTTCAGGTGATCCGCGGTGGTGGCGGTGCCGAGCGTGGCCACGGCGTTGCGCACGCCAAACTGCGCGAGGCTGACCACGTCCATGTAGCCTTCCACCACCAACAGTTGTGAGAGGTCGGCGCGGCTTTGGCGCGCTTCGTAAAGACCGTATAGCTCGCGGCCCTTGTGGAAGATGTCGGTTTCCGGCGAGTTCAGATACTTCGGCCCGCCGTCGGCCATCGCGCGACCACCAAACGCGACCACGCGGCCACGATGATCGCGGATGGGGAACATGATCCGGTCGCGGAAGCGGTCATAGTGGCCGCTGCCGTCGTCCCGGGTCTTGGTCAGACCGGCGGCCTGCAGTTTCTGGTCACTGACCTGCGGCAGCGCCTTGATCACCGGGTCCCAACCGTCGGGGGCGTAACCGATCGCGTAATCGCGCGCCACTTCGCCGCTGACACCGCGTTTTTTCAGGTACGCGACGGCGGGCTCATGGTGCTTGAGCTGGGCACGATAAAACTCATCGGCCTGCGCCATGATGCCGTAGAGGTCCTGCGAGGGCTGCGGACCCGAGGCGTCTTTGGGGACCTCCATCCCGAGTGCGCCAGCCAGCTCTTCGATCGCTTCAACGAACGTGAGTCGCTCGTAGGCCATCAGGAAACCGATGGCGCTGCCGCTCTCGCCGCAGCCGAAACAGTGATAGAACTGCTTGGCGGGCACCACGGTGAAGGACGGTGTTTTTTCGTCGTGAAACGGGCAGCAGGCTTTGAACTCGCGTCCGGCTTTTTTTAGCGGTACGCGGGAGTTGATCACGTCGACCACGTCGGTGCGCGCGATTACCTCGTCGATAAACGACTGGGGGATACGGCTCACGGGAGACGGTCTGACGCGGGGCTCATGGCGCGCAGTGTAGCAGCGCGCGGCACCCCGTCCGGAGTGCGACGGGTGTGCTCAGGCGAGGCGGGTCTTGATCCGGGCACCGGCGGCGCCGAGGTCGACGCGGCCCTGGGCGCGCGCTTTTAATTGCCCCATAACTTTGCCCATATCCTTGATGGACGATGCACCGGTCGAATCGATGATGTCGGAGATCAACGCGTCCAGTTCGTCGTCTGACAGCGGCTCGGGAAGGTAGGGCGTCAGCAAATCCAGTTCGGCCTGTTCGTTGGCGACCAGATCGTCGCGGCCGGCGTCGGAAAACTGCTTGATGGACTCGCGGCGTTGCTTGACCTGCTTTTCAATCACCGAGAGCACGGTCGCGTCGTCCAGCTCTTTTCGCGTGTCGACCTCGACCTGCTTGATCGCGGCCAGAACAAGACGCACGACGCGCAGGCGCTCGGTGGCCTTGGCGCGCATCGCCTCTTTCATGTCGGACGTGAGTTGCTGCTTCAGGCTCATGGTGAGAACGACCCCGGCCAGCGCCGGGGTGAGCCGACGCGAATGGTGATCAGTACAGGCGCTGACGGCGCGAGATTTCGCGGGACAGGCGCTTGGCGTGGCGCTTCACCGCCGCCGCTTTTTTGCGCTTGCGCTCCTGGGTGGGCTTTTCGTAGTACTCTCGACGGCGGAGCTCGGTCAGAATGCCGGCTTTCTCACACGCGCGCTTGAAGCGGCGCAGAGCGGCGTCGAAATATTCGTTTTCGCGTACGCGAACGCTTGGCATAGGGCTATCAACTCGTAAAACTAACGTGACGCCGCACGGGTGCGGCGGGCTCCGGGCAGCCTTGGAAGAGCGGTCCGGGGCGCGAAAAGTCCGCCATTGTACGACCGCACCTGCGCTATTGCAAAGGACCAACCATGCGTGTTCTTGGAATCGAGACCTCCTGCGACGAGACGGCCGTCGCGCTGTACGACACCGACGCGGGCCTGCTCGGGCACGCCCTGCACAGCCAGGCCGCCATGCACGCCGAATACGGCGGCGTGGTGCCGGAATTGGCATCCCGGGACCATCTGGCCCGGATCACGCCTCTGATGCGTTCGCTGCTCGGCGAGGTGCCGGGTCGCTCGGGTCAGGACGCGTTTGACGCTGTCGCCTACACCGCGGGTCCGGGGCTCATCGGCGCGCTGCTGGTGGGGGCGACGTTTGCGCGTGCGCTCGCGGCGGCCCACGGCGTGCCGGCGCTTGGCGTGCACCACATGGAAGGCCACTTATTATGTCCACTGCTTGAGGGCACCGACCTGGCTTTCCCGTTTGTTGCGCTGCTGGTGTCCGGCGGCCATACGCAATTGATCGACGTTCGGGCCCACGGCGATTATCGCTTGCTGGGTGAAACCCTCGATGACGCGGCGGGCGAGGCCTTCGACAAGACGGCCAAACTCCTCGGGCTGCCCTATCCCGGTGGGCCCCACGTTGAACGTCTGGCGAAGGAGGGCAATCCCGAGGCGTTTGATCTCCCGCGACCGATGACGCGCAAACCCGGGCTGGACTTCAGCTTCAGCGGATTGAAGACGGCCGTGTATTACGCGCTGGATGAAAACGGCGCGACCAATCAGGCGGACGTCGCGGCCAGCTTTCAGGCGGCGGTCGTCGACACTCTCGCTGTGAAATGTCGTCGCGCACTGGAGGTAACAGGGCACGAGCGGCTCGTGGTGTCCGGTGGCTGCGGCGCCAACATGGCGGTGCGCGAGCGGTTGACCGAGGTGGCAGCGGCGCAGGGCGCGCGTTTGTACTGCCCGCGGATGGCCTTTTGCACCGACAACGGCGCCATGATCGCGTTTGCCGGCGCGCTCCGACTGATGGCGGGGGAAACCGTCAGCCATGATGTGCGCGCGCGTTGGCCACTCGCCGAACTGCGCCCGCCGGAGGCGGCCTGATATGCGCGACCGAATTTTCCTGCGTGATCTGCGCGTGGACACGATCATCGGCATCTTTGACTGGGAACGCACCACTCGGCAAACCGTGTGCATCGATCTGGTCATGCCCGGCGATATCCGCCGAGCGGCGTCACGCGATCACATCGACGACACGCTGAACTACAAGGCCGTGGCCGAGGGGGTCGTGGCGTTGGTGTCCGACGCGTCGTTCCAGCTTGTCGAGACGATGGCCGAGCGCATCGCCGAGTTGTGTATGGGTGAGTTCGCGATGCCCTGGATCGAGGTGTCGGTTAACAAACCGGGCGCCGTGGAGGGGGCGAAGGATGTCGGCGTGCATATCCGACGTGGGGCCCTCGACTCGGAGGGGCCGCAGTCGGTGTACGTCGGTTTGTCGTCAAATTCTGACCCAGGGCCGCGACTGGCGGGCGCGCTGGCGGCGCTGGCGGCGCGCTTCGCCGGGGTCTCGCGGTCCACAATCTATGAGAACCCGGATGTAACCGGCGGCGGCCCACCGTATTGGAATATGGTCGCTGGCTTTCGTACGTCCGCGTCACCGGAGGAAGTGCGCGCCGCGTTGCGCGATATTGCGGAAACGGCTGCCGGCGGTGCCGGGAAGCGATCGCTGGGTTTGAGGCTGCTGCTGCATGGCGATACGGTCGGGCCTGCCTTGCCGCATACGGACCTCGAGCGATACGCTTTTTTGTTGCGCCCGCTGGCGGAACTAATCGGCCACTGTGGACATCCGATCACAGGGGAGCGCTGGTCCCGTGTCTGGTCGCACGCCGGCCTCAACGCCCATCCCATGCAACCGGTCGATCTGCCCGTCGACGGTCCGGCCTACTGACACTACCCGACCCGCGACAGCGCGCTCAATTGATAATTGCGAGACCACCGCGAGGACCCGCACATGATTCGACAACTAACGATCTGCCTGACGGCCACCGGCCTCACTATTTTGTCCGGGTGCGGCGGCGGTGGCGGCGGCGATACGCTGGTAACACCTGTGGCCAACAGTTGCTCCGCGCAGGGTCAGGTCGATTTCATGTTCAATCTCATGAACGACATCTACTTCTGGATCGATGAAGTACCACCGGTGGCCAACGTGGGGTTCACGACGCCCGAGGCGGTATTGGAGGCATTCAGGTTCCAGCCGCTGGATACGTTTAGCGGACTGCGGGACCGCGCGGCGAACGACGCGTTTTTCTCGAACAGCCAGTTCATCGGGTTCGGCTTCGGCACGTCGGTGACCGACGACAACCAGCTGCGATTGACTCAGGTCTTTGGTGACGGCGCGGCGGCCGCCGCCGGTCTGGCGCGCGGCGACACCATCACCGCGATCGACGGTCGTGCGGTGAGCGAGATCCTCGCCGCGGATGAGTTGGGCAGTGCGTTTGGCCCGTCGGAGGAAGGTGTCGCGGCCACGCTCGATTACATCGACGCGATGGGCAACAACCTCACCGTGCAGCTCACCAAGGGCGTGGTCACCATCGAGACGGTCTCCCGGGTCAATACGTTCGACGTCGCCGGTCGGACGGTGGGGTATTTGTCGTTCCGGACGTTTGTTGAGCCCGCGTTTGCGGCGCTGGATACTGCCATTGCCGATTTAGCTGCGGCGGGTGTTCAGTCGCTTGTGCTCGACCTGCGCTACAACGGCGGCGGCCTGATCGACGTCGCGGAGCAACTCGCCAGCCAAGTGGGCGGCGCGGCCACCGTGGGTCAGATTTTTGCGCGTCGATTGCACAACGCCGCGAACAGCGACCTCAATGTGACCACGCGGTTTAACAACGAAACCACTGCGTTATCGGTTACCGATGTGGTTGTGATCACAACCGGAGCCACGGCCTCGGCCAGCGAACTGGTGATCAATGCGCTGCGCCCGTTTGTGCCGGTCACGGTGGTCGGCTCGAACTCGTTCGGCAAACCCGTGGGCAGTTACCAGTACGAGTTCTGTGACAAGGTGGCGGTGCCTACGGCATTTGAGAGCGTCAACGCCAACAACGACGGCCGCTTCTTCGACGGCTTTGTGCCGGACTGCCCGGCCGCCGATGATCTGGACAATCCGCTTGGCGATGCCGCCGAGGCGTCGCTCGCCGAAGCGCTGTTTGTGATTGAGAACGGTGCCTGCTCGGCCAATTCGCGTCGCGTGGCGCGGTCGGCGTCAGCCCGCGCCACCGTCGACGGGCAGAGACGGGCCTTGCGTGCGCTGTCCGATTGGCAGCAAACGCTCGTCGCGTTCTGACGTTCGCCGCCCCTGATGACGCGCACGCGCATCCCGCTACGTCTCGGCGGCGTTCCGGAGCATTTCAATCTTCCCTGGCGGCGTTTGCTGGAGTCGCGCGCGCTACACCACGCCGGCATCGATGCCACGTGGACGCCCTTTCCAGGCGGCACGGGCGCGATGGTTCAGGCGCTCAATAACGACGAGGTCGACATGGCGATGTTGTTGACCGAGGGCGCGGTCAAGGCCATCGCCGCCGGTGGGCGGTTCCGATTAGTGAGTTGGTATACGACCTCACCGTTAGTGTGGGGTGTGCATGTGCCGGCCAGCAGCGCCCTGACCGCCAGAGCCGAGCTCTTTCACCACCCGTTTGTGATTAGTCGGCCGGGGTCGGGATCGCACCTGATGGCGATGGTCTACGCCGAAGCCAGTGGCGCGGACACGTCCGGCCTGACGTTCAACGTGGTTGGGGGCCTTGAAGGTGCGCGTACCGCGCTCGCAAGCGATGGGCCAGCCGTCTTTTTGTGGGAGAAATTTACAACGCAGCCGTACGTCAGTGCGGGCGAAATGCGTCGCGTGGACGAGGTGCCCACACCGTGGCCCTGCTTCGTGGTCGCGGTGTCGGAACGTTGTCTTGAGCGCGCACCTGAGGCCTGCGCGGTTGCGTTGCGGGCTGTTTATGCGCAGGCCTTCACGATGACGCGCGAGGCCGACGCCGCGACAGTGATCGCGAAACGGTATGGCTTATCGGTCGACGGCGTGGCGCAGTGGTTGGCGGCCACCACGTTCGCAACCACGATCGGGCTTGCGCGAGACGAACTTGAGCCGGCCATCGACCAGATGGCCCGTCTCGGCCTGATCACACCCGAGCAGCGTCCTTCAAAAATGATCGCTACGCTGGACGACTGACGCTGGCCTGATCAGGACTGTTTATAAAACCGCACGCCGTCGCGCACATCGTCGATTTCAAGATCGCCCGTAGCCAGAAGGTAGTTAACGTGCGCGACCGCCTCTCCCGTGGCCATCGTGCGGTTGGCGTCTGTGATCGGGCTTTTGAACAGTTGCGGGAACAGGTCCACCGCGCGCTTGGGCGACGCGCATGCGTCGGTGATCGCCGCCAGGCCTTTTTCGTGTTCGTCAATTAGTTGTGTGAGCCGCTCGTGCGCACCGGTGAAGGGTTTCCCGTGACCGGGCAGAACCAGCACGTCCTCCGGCAGGGCCTCGCGCAGGCGGTGGCAGGAGTCGAGCCAGCCCGCCAGCGGGTTGGCGTCCGGTTCGGTGGGCCACACGCTCACATTGGATGAGATGGTCGGCAGGAGTTGGTCCCCGGCGATGAAAAGGTTGCGTTCGCGATCGAGCAGGCACGCGTGCTCCGGGGAGTGGCCATTGCCGGACAGCACCTCAAAGCGATGATGGCCGGTGTCGAACATGTCACCCTCGGTGACGCGCACATAGGCGTCGGGCATCGTGCTGACCACGCGCCCGAACATGCCGAACAGGTTCTGATAGCGGGCCACCTCTTCATCGTTCAGACCGGCTGCTCGGTAAAACGCGACGCCATCTGTCGGCGCCTCACGGCCGGTATCGGCGACGAGAATGCGACACAGGAAATACTCGAGCCGTGGCATCCACAGTCGGGCGCTCGATTCGCGGCACAGCCATCCGGCCATGCCCACATGGTCAGGGTGCATGTGCGTGACCAGCACCCGGGTGGCGCCGTCCGGTCCGAGGACTTCGTCCCGGGCCCGTTCCCACACGGCCTGGCAGTCCGGCGTTTGCATGCCGGTGTCGACCGCGGCCCAGCCGTCGCCGTCGCGCAGCAGGAACACGTTGACCGATCCGAGCGTGATGGGCAGCGGCATGCGCAGCCAAACGAGATCCTCATCGATGTGCTGCCATTCTCCGACGTCGGGCTTGGCGGTCAGCGGATAGGTGATCTGTCGATGCCGAGGTGTGGTCATGTCACGCTCCCCGCAGGGATCGGCCGCCGTCCACCGCGATGGACTGGCCGGTCACAAATGACGCGTCGGCGATTAGAAAGGCCAGTGCGCGCGCGATGTCGAGTGGCTCGCCGGTCCGTTTGAGCAGCGTGCTGTCGATGACGCTGGCCTTGTCCGCGTCGCTGACCTCGTGTTCGGGCCACAGGATGGGTCCCGGTGCGATCCCGTTCACGCGCACGTCCGGTCCCAGTTCCACCGCCAGCGATTGCGTGAGCATGGCGGTGCCGGCCTTGGCGCAGCAATACAGCGTGAATGACTTCAGAGGTCGCGAGGCGTTGATGTCTTCGATGTTCACGATCAACCCGCGTCGGGCCGCCAATGCTGGCGCCGCCGCCTGCGACAGGAACAGTGGGGCTTTGAGATTGCTGCCCATCAGGTCGTTCCAGTGAGCGTCGGTCATCGTGCCGACGGGCGTCGGGTAATACGTGGACGCGTTGTTCACTAGCACGTCGAGGTGCCCGAAGGCGCTTACGACCCGCTCAATCAGCGCAGCGTGGGTGTCCAGATTGATCAGATCGGCCTGCACGGCGATTGCGCTATCGGGCCGCGTCGCGTTCAACTCCGCCGCCAACGCGTCCGCGTCGGTCGACGACGCACGGTAGTGAATGGCGATGCGGGCACCGAGGTTATGCAGGTAGCGGGCGCTGGCGGCGCCGACGCGCCGCGCCGCGCCCGTGATAAGCACGACGCGTTGATCAAGACGGGTTGCGGACAAAATGCGGGTCGTTCGGTCGGTTCGGGCCCGCTATCGTAACAGTCCGGCGGCGCACGCGCCTTGCATCAACCGGCAGAAACCACCACGCTTCGCGACGCCGGTCACGCCCGCAGCGGCGCGGCTCTGCGAGCATCCCGTTACCTTTTAAGTCCCACGGCCACCACGCTATGGATACCGTCCAGATCATTCTGCTCGCCCTTCTTCAGGGTCTCACCGAATTCCTGCCGATCTCGAGCAGCGGGCACCTTGTATTGCTGCCCAAGTTCGTGGGCTGGGAAGACCAGGGTCTGGCGTTCGACGTGGCGGTTCACCTGGGCACGCTGTTTGCCGTTCTGATTTATTTTCGTGCGGACGTGATGCGTATTGTCCGCGCGTTGCTCGCCGGCGTAGCCGGGCGGGGATTCAACGCGGATGCCATGCTGGGGTTGCACGTGGGCATCGCCACGGTTCCGGTGGCCCTGTGCGGACTGTTGCTGGGCGATCTGATCGACGGGCATCTGCGCAGCGCGGCGGTGATTGCCACCACCACCGCCGTGTTTGGCGTGTTGCTCTACGTGGCGGATCGATTCGGACAGCGCACGCGCAAAATGGACGGGGCCACGTTTGTCGATGCGCTGGTCGTTGGCTGCGCACAGGTGCTGGCCCTCGTACCGGGCACATCCCGTTCGGGGATCACGATGACGGCAGCGCTGGCGCGCGGTTTCGATCGAGAGGGCGCCGCGCATTTCAGTTTCCTGATGGCGATCCCGGTGATTTTGCTCGCCAGCGCGTATCAGACGTTGAAGCTGGTCAGCGAGCCGGTGGGCGGCGCATGGCGCGAACTCGGACTGGGCGTTCTGGTCTCCGGCGTGGCCGCTTATCTGTGCATCGGCTGGTTCATGCGGTTTGTATCGCGTGCCGGCATGTGGGTGTTCGCGCTTTACCGGATTGCACTGGCCATCGTGATCTTCGCGCTGCTGGTCTGAGCACGGTTCAGAGCGTGTCGCGCATCGCCTGTTTGATGGCGCTGACGCGGGCGTCATGAATACGGTGCGCAATCGCCTCGCCCTTTAATCCCTCCAGATCCAGATCGGCCGGGCGCACAGCGCGCGCTGCCGCCAGCCATGCGCGCTGCATATCGGCCTGCGGGTAGGGTTCGTTTTCGAACGTCAGCCGCCCGCGCACATCCGCAAGACAGGCATCCAGCGCTTTCTCAAAACGCTCCGGACGGCGAAAGGCGTCGAACGCCACAAGCAGCTTCAGCGCGGTGCTGCCGCGCAGTTCGCGCGAGCGATGCACGGTGGTGTGATGACGGGCAACCAGTCGCGCCAGATCGCGCCAGTCGTTGGGCAGGCGCAGGCGCGCGCACAACGCTTCGACCAACGGGACGCCGCGCTCTTCGTGGCCGCGGTGCCCGGGCCAGATGTCGCGCGGGGTGGTGCCTTTGCCGAGGTCGTGGGTGAGCGCGGCGAATCGTGTGGGCACGTCATCGGTCAGCGTGGCGGCGTGGTCGAGCACCATCATGGTGTGCACGCCCGTATCAATTTCCGGATGGTACTGCGGCGGTTGTGGCACGCCGAAAAGTTGATCGACCTCGGGAAAGACGCGCGCAAGCGCACCGGCCTCTCGCAGCGTCTCGAAAAACCGGCTCGGCCTTTTTTCGCGAAGCGCCTTCGTCATCTCTGCGGCGACACGCTCGGGCACCAGCGCGTCGATTTCGCCGTTGGTCACCATTTCGCGCATCAGCGCCATCGTGTCATCGGCGATCCGAAACCCAAGCGGGGCGAAGCGCGCGGCAAAGCGTGCAGCGCGCAACACGCGAACAGGGTCTTCAACGAAAGCGGGGCTGACGTGCCGCAGAAGGCGCGCCTTCAGATCGTCGAGTCCGCCAAACGGGTCAACGATCGACCCATCGGGCCGTTGCGCCAGCGCGTTGACTGTAAGGTCGCGGCGCTCAAGATCCTGTTCCAGCGTGACCGCAGGATCGGCGTGCACCTCAAAACCGGTATACCCGGCACCGGTCTTGCGCTCGGTGCGCGCCAGCGCGTACTCCTCGCCCGTTTCCGGGTGCAAGAAGACCGGGAAATCCTTGCCCACCTGTTTGAAACCGGCGCTCTGCATCGCATCGGGCGTCATGCCGACCACCACGTAATCGCGCTCGTGCACGGGCAATCCGAGCAGCTCGTCGCGCACGGCGCCGCCGACCAGATACACATTGTCCAGACCAGTGTTCACGCCGCGAGGGTACTACAGTGCCTTGGCATCGGGCAGAGCGCGCGGTAGCGTTCAGGCATGCTCAAAAACGCAATCCGACGGCCACGACGCCGGTCCGTGTTGACGCTCACAATGCTGGTCGCGCTTGCGACGCTTGCCACCGCATCGCTCGGTGGCTGCAGTCGAACGTCGTTTTATCTGCAAGCGGCCCGCGGGCAGTGGGCGCTCGTGCGCGCGCGCGAGCCGCTCGATGAGGTGCTGGCCGGCGATGAGCTGGACCCGGCCCTGCGCCCCAAGCTTGAGCTGGCCCACGACGCACGCCAGTTCGCGGTGAATGAACTGGCGCTGCCGGATAACAAGAGTTACCAGACCTACGTACAGCTGGATCGCTCGCACGTGCTCTGGAACGTGATTGCGGCGCCGGAATTCTCGGTCGATCCCAAGGTGTACTGTTTCCCGTTCGCCGGCTGCGTGAGCTATCGGGGGTTTTTTCGGGAAGAGGCAGCCAGGCGCGAAACCGAGCGATTGCAGGAAGATGGTCTTGACGCGTTCTACGGCGGCGTCGGGGCGTATTCCACGCTCGGCCAGTTCGCCGATCCGATATTGAGCTCGATGCTCACACGGGCGGATGTCGAGGTGGCCGCTGTGCTGTTCCACGAACTGGCCCATCAGGTGGTGTATCGCCCGAGCGATGCCACGTTCAGCGAGTCCTTTGCGTCGTTCGTGGAGCGGGAAGGGGTCAAGCGCTACCTCGCGGCGCGCGGGCGCAGCGCCGACTTCGATCGATACCTGACGTCTCTGGATCGGCGCGAGCAATTTGCCACGCTGGTGTCCGGCGCCAGAGATGAGCTGCGGGCGTTGTATGCGCTGCCGTTGCCCGAGGCGGAAAAGCGTCGACGCAAATCGCGGGCGATCGACGGCCTGCGTGCGCGGTACGAATCGCTAAAGGCGTCGTGGGACGGCTACGCCGGTTACGACAACTGGTTTGGTCGAGATCTGAACAACGCGCACCTATCGTCGGTCAGTACCTACACACAGTGGGTGCCCGCGTTCGGTGCGCTTTTGGCCGAACACGACGGTGATCTGCCCGCGTTTTACGCGGCGGTGGAGGCATTGGCGAAACAGGAAGACGGACACGTGCAGGCGCGCCTGATCGAACTTGATGAGGCCGCGCGCTAGTCGTTTTCGAGCGGCGGCAGGTTGTTCGCCTCGCGCACCGTTTTTGGAATCCACTCGCCGGCCGAACGTGGCTCGATGCCGAGACGCTCAAAGCCGTTGCTGTCGCAAATGCTGTTGACCTCAAGCGATTTCAGGTTGTCACGCGACAGCGGTTTGCCCGGGACAAATTCCAGCAGCGCGGCCTGAATGCGCGCAAGGCCGTCCGGCATGCCGATGATGGCACGCTTGAGGCCGAGCGCATCGCGCACCATGCCCACCACTTCGCGCAAAGAGAGCACCTGCGGTCCGCACAGCTGATAGGTCTTGCCGAACGTCTCTTCATCGTCCAGCGAATTCACGACGGCATCGGCCACGTCGTCGACATGCACCGGGGCAAATCGCGCGTTGGGCTTGGGCAGCGGCATAAACGGCGCGGGCAATTTCAGCAACTGGCCAAAGCGATTGGTGAAACTGTCCTCAGGTCCGTAAATGGTCGACGGCTGAAAAATGGTGAGCGCCAGTTCATTGGCCGCGACGCGACGCAGCGCTTGCTCGCCCGCGCCCTTGCTGCGCAGATACTGGCTCGGGCCTTTTTCGGCATCGGCGCGCAGCGCGCTGACAAGCGAAAATCGCGTCGCGCCTGCCTTGATGGCGGCCTCTGCGAGGCGCGCGGGCAATTCGGCGTGCAGCGTGGTGAACTCCGCGCCGTCACGCGTGCGGCTGTTCAGGATGCCCACAAGATTGATCACGGCTTGGCAACCGGTCAACGCGCTTTGCAGCGAATGGTCGTGGGCCAGATTCACCTCGTGAATGTCCACGCCGCTGGCCACCGGATGTTGCCGATAGTCGGTGGCGTCCCGCGACAGCACGCGTACCTGCCAGTCCTTTGCCAGTAGTCGCGGAGTGAGTGCGCGTCCAACGAAGCCGGTGCCGCCGGCCAGCGCTACGATCTTGTCAGTCATGGTGATCCGGTCCGGGTGGATACGCCGAGGGGGCGTGCGGAGAAGAACGGGGAGGCGAAGTATAGAGGAAGGCCGAACCGTCCGGCCCGTCACTTTGCAACAGAGTATTCAGTCCCTGGGTTGGATCGCGGGCATGCGGCTTGCCAGGCGCCGCTCGCTGCCGGTCAACCGCCAGTGAAAAACGGTGTCGGCGAACAGTACTTTTTTAACGTAGCGCCTTGTTTCGGTGAAGGGAATGGTCTCGATCCACACATCGGCATCGACGCTTTCGCCCTCAGGAAGCCAGCTGCGAACGCGTCGCGGCCCGGCGTTGTAAGCGGCGGTGGCCAGAACCTGATTCTGGTCAAACCGCGAGTACATCTGGCCGAGGTAGTGGACGCCGAGCGTGATGTTCGTAGTGGGGTTGAGCAGCGTGCTTAGCCCGCGGTAGCGTACGCCCGCGCGCCGCGCCGTCTGCTTGCCGGTACTCGGGAGCAATTGCATCAGTCCCACCGCACCGGCGGACGACTTCACGTCGCTCATGAACAGGCTTTCGGCCCGCGAAACACTCATCGCCCAGGTCCGCGCGATGCTGGCTTTGGTGGTGTGTTCGTCGTAATCCGCCTTGTAGGGCGTGGGATAGGTGCGGATCAGGTCATCGCGGCCGCCGCTGTAGGCCAGCGTGCGAATGGCCTGCGAGTGCCAGCCCCAATCGTCTGCCAGCAGTGCCGCCTGCTGGCGCTCTTCCAGCGGGAGGGGGCGAACAGCGCGCTCCCATTCGCTGCGAGCCAATCCGAATTGCCCGACGGCGTGCAGTTCACGGGCTCGCACGATCGCCGGACGCGCGATGATGACATCCTGTAGCGATCTGTCCTCAGCGACGGCGCTGTGTGCAAAGTTGTAGTCCGCCTCCAGGCGGTCGGCGGCCATAAAGCCGTAGTAGCTGCGCTCTGTCGAAAGCGCCTGGTAGAGCGCGCGCGCGTCGTCCGGTCGGCCAATAATTTCGAGTGCCCGTGCGCGGAAGTAGCGCCATGGCGATTCGGCTGCCAGCGTGTCCGGCATCGCGTCGATGTTGGCGAGGGTGGCCGCCCAGTCGCCCCGGGCGATGGTGGCGCGCACACGCCATTGCAACAGCTCTTCGCTTGGCGCGGTGAGCTCCTCCGACCAGTCGTCCACGTCGGCCACGCCCTTACGTGCGCCGCGCACCGCCACGTAATCCAACAGTGACTGCAATTGCGCGGTTGTCAGCTCCGAGTCCTCAGCGGTCTTGGCCAAAAGGGCGTAGGCGCTCTGGGGGTTACGACGCGCGAGACGCCGGATCCCCTGGGTGTAGAGAGCGTCGCGCAAGGGATGGCGCGGTACACGACCGATGCGCTGCAGCGCACGACTGGGGTCTTGCCGCATGGTGCGCCAGCGCGAGACCCAGACTTTCTGGCCTTCGGGCGCACGTTTGGCCAGGTATTGCGCCAGTTTGAATTCGCCCGCCGTAAGCGCGAGTTCCAGTCGCTCGGCGTGGCGCCGGTCGGTCAGCAGTTCGGCGCTGCGCAGCCTGGCGAAGAGCGGATCGCAGGCTTTGGGTTGACTGCGCCCGACCATCCACAGCGCCATGGCCTCGCGTCGGTGCTCGATCGTGTTGGCGTTTTGAAGGCGCAGGTCGGCGGCGTGGCAGTCGAGCTTGGTGTCGCCGCTCTCTGCGTAGTGGGCGTCGTACAGCGCAAGGAAGGCCGCGTCGCCACCGGTTCTGGCCAGATGCGTGGCGTATCGGTGGCGCAGCGTCCGGTTGAGGGCCGTATCCGGGTAGCTCTGCAAGTGTCCCTCAATGTCGGCATGGCGCGACTGGCGCAGGCGGCCGAGGTAGTGCGCGCTGACCAGATCCGGCCACAGCGTGTAGTCGCCGAGTGTGGCTTGGGCGTCCGGCAGGGTGCTGGCGTTGCCGGCCCGCGCCAGTTCGTAGGCACGTTTGAAGGCGCTCCGCTGCTCCGTCAGCGTGTCCGCGGACGCGGAGCCCGTAACCAGAATGGCAATTGCGCTCGCGCGGAGGATCTTATAAATCATTGAATATATTGATAAGTCTTGATAATTCGGGCGGTGCGACGGAGTGGGTGGCGCTGAGCGGGTGGGCGGCAAAAAGATTATTGTTAAATTTCAGGGAATACCCGATACAAATAATACAACTGTAAAATAAACTAACAGTCACTCTCCCTGGCTGGGTAGTCCCCCTCGGCTGCTCAGCCTTTTTTTTGCCCGCGATTTGCCACCGCGCCGGCCCAACGCCCCGCCTTCTACTTATCTTAGTCGCCCAGCGTGGAATCTGGTTCAATACCGCGCGTGTTCACTCCCGGCCACGATAACCGATGGCAACGTTGCTCGACAGCCTTCTCGTTCTGATCCCCGTCGGTGCCCTCGGGGGTCTGGTGGCCGGCCTTTTCGGGATCGGCGGCGGCATCGTCGCGGTGGTTGTCCTTGTGACCGTATTGCCAGACATGATGTCGGCCGATGACCGGATTATGCATGTGGCGCTCGGTACGTCGCTGGCGGCCATTGTCATGACTTCCGTGGCGTCAACACTCTCGCACCACTGTCGCGGTGCGGTTCGCTGGCCGATCGTGCTGCGTTTCGCGCCCGCCGTTGCGCTGGGCGCATTGGCCGGTGGCACGGTGGCGCACCATCTTCCGGATCGGGCGCTTCGCATTGGGCTTGGGGTCTTTCTGCTGTGGGTCGCCATCCGCCTGTGGCGTCGAGCGGCGATCCGGCCGTCGGGCAGGCTTCCCGGCGCGTTCGGCCTTGCCGCCGTGGGCGGCGCGATCGGGGTGATAGCGTCATGGACCGGGATTGGTGGTGGGTCGCTCAGCGGGCCGTTTTTGATGGGGCGGGGACTGCCGGCCGCGCAGTCGGTGGGTACGTCGGCGGCGGTGGGCTTTCCAATTGCCGTTGCCGGCGCGGCCGGTTACATCGCGGGTGGTTGGGGCGCATCCGGTTTGCCGCCCCACGTGCTTGGGTATGTGTTCTGGCCCGCCGCGCTGGTACTCGGCCTTGCGTCGATGCTGATTGCTCCGTTCGGTGCACGGCTGGCGCATGCGCTCCCTGAAGCAAAGCTCAAGATGGCCTACGCCGGGCTGCTGGTGTTCTCGGCGCTCAACGTGATGCGGGGCGCGTTCTGAAGCAGCGAGAGCGAGGTAAACCAAAGGCGCCCCGAACCGCATAGAGCAGCCCAGGGCGCCGGGGGGGAGCGGTTGGCTAGAGCTCTAGCCGATGAAGACCAGACGCGATGTGCCCTCGCGCACGACGGTCAGCATGAGTTGCTCATTGTCATTGCTGGCCTGTTTGCGGAAGTCTGCGAGCGTGCCAACGCTCTTTCGATTTACTTTGACGATGACGTCGCCGGCCTTGAGATCGGAAGCGGCTGCGGGGCTGCCGCGTTCGATCTCCACGACCGTGACGCCGCCGTCCAGCGAACGGGCCTGTTCGCGGCTCAGTTCACCGAACGATGCGCCTTCAAGGCCTTCGTGAAGGCCCGCGCCGTCGGTTGTTTCAAGCACGCTGGCGGTGGTGACCGGCGATGCCTTGGTGCCGAGTTTGGCCTTGACGGTTCGCGTGCGGCCGTCGCGCAGGACTTCGATGGAGGCCGTCTCGCCGGGCGCCATGAAGCCGATGGCGTTGCGCAGTTCGAGGGCGTTGCGGGTCTTGTCGCCGTTGACCGACAGGATGATGTCGTTGAGCTCGATCCCGGCCTTTTCCGCTGCGGAGTCCGGCGTCACAGCCATCACGAGGGCCCCGTTTCGGTCGCCGAGTTTGTACTCATCGCGTGTGTCTTTCTCAAAACGGTTGGCGGTGCTGCTGATTTCAACCCCGAGCAGACCGCGGCGCACTTCGCCATACTCAAGAATCTGTGTCATCACTGAGCTGGCGAGGTTGATGGGAATGGCAAAGCCGATACCGTTGTTGCCGCCGGCGCTTGAGATGATCGCGGTGTTAATGCCCACAAGCTCGCCGCGCAAATTCAAAAGCGCACCGCCCGAATTGCCGGGATTGATGGCGGCGTCGGTCTGGATGAAATCTTCGTAGCTGTCGTTATTCAGGCCAATACGGTCCAGTGCGCTGACGATGCCGGAGGTCAC
>JBCCMA010000029.1:0-25068 GCA_039026595.1 Pseudomonadota bacterium | reverse complement strand
CGTCTGACGACCCGTTTTCACTAACGTTGTGCTTCGACGATGGCGAGTGCATCAACGTCATGGCTGAAATCTGATCAACAGCAAGGACCATTCATGAGCCTGTGGAGTCATATTCAGGCGCTGCTGCCACACCATGCGATTTCCCGGACGGTAGGACACGTCACGCGTTGGCGGTGGGCCCCATTGGTGCAGCCACTGCTTCGATCATTTGTACGTCAATACAACGTCGATCTGTCCGACGCACGCCGAACGCAGGTATCGGACTACCTCTCATTCAACGACTTGTTTACGCGTGAACTGGCCGACGGTGCGCGTCAGATCGCCGGTTCGGATACCACGCTCGCATCGCCGGTGGACGGCACCCTGAGCGCGAGTGGTCCGATCGACGACAGCCTTCTGCTGCAAGCCAAAGGTCGCCATTACACCGTCGCCGAGCTTCTGGCCGACGACGCAAGCGCTGACCGGTACCGCGGCGGTTCCTTTGCAACGATTTACCTCGCGCCGTACAACTACCATCGCATCCACTTCCCCACCGAAGGTCAGCTACAGAGCATGCGTCTGGTACCGGGAAGACTCTTCAGTGTGAACACCGCCACAGCGCAATCGGTCGACCGCCTCTTTGCGCGGAACGAACGTGTTGTCACCACGATCCGTTCGCCGTTTGGCGCCTACGCAATGGTGGCCGTCGGCGCACTGAATGTCGGTAGCATTGAGACGGTCTGGCACGGCGCGGTCACGCCGCCGCGCGGGCGTCGTGTACGCACATGGGACTACCCTGAGGGCAGCACCTATGCACGCGGTGATCAGTGGGGGTGGTTCAATCTCGGATCGACAGTCATTCTCGTATGGCCCGAGGGCAGCGTCACGCTCAACGCCGATCTGACGCCCGGCACGGTGCTGCGCGTGGGTGACGATATCGGCGCATGGAATGCGGAAGGCTAAGCCATAAGCGGTCGGCTCATTGCGCTGTACAGGCCGGCCAGTGTTTCGAAAAACGCCTGATCGGATTCGTCAAAGCGACCCACCTTCGGGCTGTCGATATCCAGAACACCGAAGACCTGTCCGTCTCGCACGAGCGGAACAACCAACTCGGACGCGGACGCCGCATCGCAGGCGATATGCCCTTCAAAGGTATGCACGTCGTCGACACGCAGGGTTTCATTGCGTGCCGCCGCGGTGCCACAGACGCCCTGCCCGAATGGAATCTCAATGCACGCCGGTTGGCCCTGAAACGGCCCCACAATAAGTCGATCACCGTGGGCAAAATAAAAGCCCGCCCAGTTGATCGCCTGCACGTTGTTGAAGATCAGCGAGGACAAGTTGGCGGCGTTGGCGACGGCGTCCCCGTCGTCGATCAGAAGCGCCTGTGCCTGAGAAATCAACAAAGACGTCCGTTCATCGCGCATGTGTCAATCCTGAATAAGCTGGAGCCGCGACGCTAGGCAGCGCCTCAGGCCAAGTCAAATCCGAATGCCATCGTCTCGGCAATATCATCCACAGCGAGGGCGAGCTTGAGAAGGCGATCCACACCCACCGCCACACCGGCGCAGCGCGGCAGCCCGTGCGCCAGCGCGGCAAGAAACGACGCGTCGGCTCGATGAATCGGGGCACCGCTCTCGCTCCGGATCGCATTGTCCTTACCGAAGCGGTCGCGCTGCTCAGCCGAATCGCGCAGCTCAAAAAACCCGTTGGCAAGCTCGACGTCTCCCAGATAGGCCTCGAACCGGCGCGCGACGCGGGGATCGTCTTCCGACAACGCGGCCAACGCGGCCTGCGACGCAGGATAGTCGTGGACGAACGTAATTCGATCGCACTCGAATTGCGGTGCGACCGCAGTGGCAAACAACAAATCGAGCAACGCGTCTTTCTCAAGCGGCGCCGCAGGCAAGTGCGTATGACATTCGATGGCCTCGCGCAGCGCCGCGGTCGTCACGCTGAAGACATCGATGCCGGTATGTTGGTACACAAGATCCACGTACCGCTCTTTTCTGGCGGGCTGCTGCATCTTGAGGAGTAATGCGAGCAACGCCCCCAGTTCATGCATCAGATCATGCTCGTTCCAGTCGATCCGATACCATTCGAGCAACGTGAACTCGGGATTGTGACGACGGCCCTGCTCGCCCATCCGAAATACCGGACCGATCTCGAACACATCGCCCACTCCGGCGCACAGCAATCGCTTGAGTGCGAGCTCAGGGGAGGTTCGCAGGTAACGCCGCAATGGCGGCGACGTGCCAAAGCTCTCGATGCCCGGAGTCGAAATGGCGTAGCGCGAGAGCACCGGCGTGGTGACCTCAAGGACACCGCGCTCGAAAAAGAATTCACGGATCTGGCGCAGCATGGCGGCGCGTGCCTTCAGCGCGGCGACACCCGCCGAGGGCCGCCAGCGCGGCGATCGGTCGGCCAAGTGACGCTCAGTCCTTGACTCGGGACACGTATTCCCCGGAGCGCGTATCCACTTTGATGACCTCGCCTTCTTCAACGAAGAGCGGCACTCTGACCGTTGCCCCGGTCTCCAGCTCGGCAGGCTTCACGCCGCCCTGGGCCGTGTCGCCCTTTAAACCGGGATCGGTGCGCGTAATCGTCAGCTCCACAAAATTAGGCGGGTCCACCAAAAGCGGCGAGTTGTTCCAAAGCGTGATGGTGCACACGTCCTCTTCCTTGAGCCAGATTGCATTATCGCCCACGGCGGCGGCATCCGCCGCATACTGCTCAAAGGTGTCGGGCACCATAAAGTGCCAGAACTCCCCGTCGCTATAGAGATATTGCATGTCCGTTTCCATAACGTCGGCCGCCTCGACCGACTCTCCGGATTTGAAGGTCTTGTCGACCACCCGACCGGTTTTCAGGTTGCGGATGCGCACACGGTTGAACGCCTGCCCCTTGCCGGGTTTCACGAACTCGTTCTCGACAATGGTGCACGGGTCGTTATCGATAATGATTTTCAGACCGGACTTGAATTCGTTGGTGCTGTAGGTCGCCATTGCGTGGATTCATCGGTATACAGGGTGCGCGATATGATACACGCGCCCTCCCGGTCCGTCAGAACGGATTGACAGGGCGCGTAGCGGGCGCGGTGTGAACGGAGTAAATCAAGAGTGACGCAATCCAGATCGGTGGACGTGGTAGTGGTCAGTGACCTCGCCGATGACGCCGAATCAGTAAGTCAGACGCTGCGCAATGGCGGCGTGGCGGCACGCTGCACGCGCGCGGCTCGCCACGATGATGTCGGGGAGTGCCTGACCCGTAGCGACGTCGAGATTGTCTTCGTCTTCGCCGAATCGTGCGCCGATGACCACGTTGCGGCCGTCCTCGCCGCACGTGCGCGCGCGGGCCACAGCGCCCCCGTCCTCATTGTCGCGCCGAGTGTGCAGGAGTCCGATCTGGCCGATGCGCTTCAGATCGGCGCTCAGGATCTGGTCAGCCTGAACAATCCGGCGCGCTTGCAAGCCGTCGCGCTGCGCGAGCTGCGCAGCTACGCGCAGTCCCGGGCGGTGATTCAGATGCAGGCGCAGGCCGAGAAGCTTGAGCGACAGGTCGCCTCGTTGGTCAATGAATCGGCCGACGCCATTATGCTGGTGCAGGAAGGCATCGTTGTTTCGGTTAATCCTGCATGGATGAGCTTGCTCGGCTACCACGAGGACGGTGATGTCATCGGGACACCGGCGCTCGACGTGTTCGTTCCCAATAGCCATACGCCCGTGAAAGGCGCCATGTCAGCCACACTGCGCGATCAGTGGGAAGGCCACGTCCTCACGCTGCTCGCGGTCGGCAATGACAGCGCGAGCGTTCCGGTCAAAGCGCAATTCGAGCGCAGTAACTTTGATGAAGATCCGTGCGTGCGCGTCACACTGGCGTTCGATCGCGAGCGAACCGACGACAAGCCACGCGAGTTGGTCGAAAATGAAGAGCGCCATCCGCTGACCGGATTCTATCGGCGCCAGCGTTTTCTGCGCGAGATGGAAAAGCAACTTGCGACCGCGCCGAAAGGCGGATTGTGGATGCTCGCGTACTTGAAGCCTGACAACATCGCCGAGCTGCGCGAACAGATCGGCCCGCTGTCAAGCGACGATCTTCTGCTCGAGTTTGCACGCGTCATGCAGGACACGATGCGACCTAACGATGTGTACGGTCAGTTTGGGGGCGATTTGTTCATGGTGTTGATGCAACGCGGTACCGAACGCGACGCAAGCGCCTGGGCAGAGCACTTGCGCGACACCGTGGCGGGCAAGGTATTCGAAGTGGCTGAAAAGTCGCTGTCGGTAACGTGCTCCATCGGCCTTGCGCGCTATGACGATGATTCAGAAGACCTGCCCAGTTTGATCCTCAAGGCGCAAAAGGCGTATCTGGAGGGCGTCAAGGACGGCGGCAACCGTACCGTTCTTCCAGCCGAGTCCAACGATGAGGAGACCAGCGCGGGCGATACGCTCTATGTGAAGAAGATCAAGGGCGCGTTGATGCAGAACAACTTCCGGCTGGTATTTCAGCCGGTCGCCAGCCTCGGCACACGCAGCCAACAGATGTTCGATGTTCTGCTGCGCATGATGGACGGCAGCCGCGAAATTATGCCGGTGTCCTTTATGCCGCCCGCACGACGCAACGGCCTGCTCAAACCCATCGACCGCTGGGTCATCGGCAATGCCATGCGCTTTTGCCGTGAGCACCGTCCCGCCGGCCTGTTCATCCGACTGTCCGCCGATTCCCTGCTCGACGACACGCTGCCCGCGTGGATCGGACAACAGATGGCGGCCACCGGAGTAGCAGGCAGTTCGCTGATTTTTCAGATCACCGAAGCCGACGTGGAAGCGCGCCTGCTTGAGGCCAGGAATCTGGCGACCACGCTGAAAGCGTCAGGCTGCAAGGTGGCGCTGGAGCATTTTGGTGTGACGCAGCAACCATTGCAGACACTCGAACACGTGCCGCTGGACTTCCTGAAGATCGACGGCTCTTTGATGGAAGGCATCACCGGCGATGAGCCCCTGCAGGCGCGCATTGCCGAGTACATTCAAGCGGCCAAAGACAAGCGCATCACCACGGTGGCCGAACGCGTTGAAGACGCCAACACGATGGCTGTGTTATGGCAACTTGGCGTTGAGTACATTCAAGGCTTTTACGTGCAGGGCCCGGAAGAAATTGTCCTTGAGTCCGAAGATTTAACCTAGCGCTACAACCATCAGAGCAAGCGTCTCGAGTGTGCGCCACGGCACATTCCATCGTCGCAAAATCGCGACATTGGTCGCATCGAAAAAGCGGTCAGGAACATAACCTTCAGTCGTAACGATAAAGATTCGGATTGCGCCAACGCAATCCCTCACCTTGCCAGGCGTAACGACAATGATGGACTCAGAGGCCCGCGCGGAAACGGACACGCGCATTCAGGAAACAGCCCGCCCCAAGCACGATCTTCTGCGAGCGCACATCGCCGCCTTCCTGCACCGTCGGCGCATCGAAGCGATGGCAGCGGCCACATTTGTCGCGATGACCAGCTATTCGCAGGCCTACGCTTTGTCTCTCAGCGAGCTCAAGGTCAAGAGCACGCTCGGCCAGCCGCTTCGCGCCACCATCAATCTGCGTACGCAACCCGGCGACGAGATTAACCGCAACTGCATCTCGATCACACAACCAAAAAACAGCGGCATGCCCGGCGTTGGCGATGTGTCACTGAGTCTTGCATCGGGTAACCGGGCAATTCAACTCAATATCAACGGCCATACGCCACTGCGCGAGCCCATGGCCGAGATGGTTCTGAGCGTGAACTGCGACGGGTCGCCCGCGCTGACGCGCACCTTCCTGGTCATGCTCGATCCGCCATCGCCCGCTCCGGTTATTTCAGTACCGGCAGCGCAGACGGCAGCGACGCCGCCGCGTGCGACGGGGGCGGTGCCGACGCGCTCGTCCCGTGAATTCAACACATTCAATTCGCGTGCGCCGGTAGCGTCCGGCGACCTGATACCCGCCGGCTCGCTCTACACGGTGAATCCCGGTGACGTGCTATCGGTCATCGCCTCGCGCGTCGCCAATCGACCAGATTACACGGTCTGGCCAATTGCGCAGCGCATTTACGACACCAATCCGTCGGCGTTCCTGTCGCAGGCGCCGGACAGCCTGATGGTGGGCGCAACCTTGAAAATTCCCGAGCTGACCGGCGCGCTTGCGGTGGCCGGCTCGCCGAGACAGGTCCGACAGGTGCGTGCACGTGGCGCGAGCGCACGGCCGGCGCCTACGCGCGTAGCCGCGACGCGACCGAATCCGGTCTCATCGACCGCCCAATCGTCCGGAGGTGTCACGACGGCCGCTGTTGGGCCTTCGCGGGCACCGGTGGTCGAGGTGTACTACAGCCTGTCGATGGGCCCAGCCTCATCGCCAGCTCCGTCAGCTACGGCGTCTACCAGTGGCACTCCACTCAACACGCCGCTGCCGCGCGCGATTAACACATTCGAGGTCAGCGACTATCTGTCTGCGCTGTCGGTAGATCGACTGCGCGCGCGCCGCCGCGGAGCTGTCGCGGTCGGCAGCGTCGCCAGCCGTCCCGTCACGCGTCCGACCGACGCGATGACGCGCCGTGAGGATGACAACGCCAACGGCGCGGTCGAGTCGGACGCAGCGGACAAGGCGACCGAGGCGCCACGCGATGTGGCGGTATCCGCCGCTGCTTTGGCAGCCGCCACAGGACGCGAGGCGACAGCGGGCGGTACGAACGTTGAGTTCGGACGCTATGACCCGACTGCTGAAGCCGAGAGCGCCGGTTTCGCGCTGCCATTCGACGTCAGGCAGCTCGCATTGCTGGCGCTGGGCGCACTGCTGGCGGCATTCGGTATACGCAAAGGTCTTGCCATGCGGCGCAGTCGGGCGCAGGCCGCGCAAGAGCGCGCTGAGCGACACGAGCAGCGACTGGTCGAGGCGCGTCAGAAGCGCCCTGAGCAGGCGATCTTCGTGGAGGAAGACAC
Source organism: Pseudomonadota bacterium (assembly GCA_039026595.1). GTDB lineage: Bacteria > Pseudomonadota > Gammaproteobacteria > Steroidobacterales > JBCCMA01 > JBCCMA01. The sequence continues at coordinate 18,121 of JBCCMA010000029.1, read as the reverse complement.
CGCACCCGTTGACCTCGAAAACGCCGTCATGGGTGCCGGAATCGAAGCGGTCGGAAGCGTCGCTGAGGTGTTGGCATCAGCCGATCCTGACGACGTCGAGATCAGGAACGAAGACCCCTCCGGAACGGAAGACGCCTCGTTGACCGAGGACACCGGAGAGTCTCCGGCCATTGTTCTGAACGACAGCGATGACGCCGACGATCAGGACGACCCGCTCGGCTTTGGCCAAGTGCAGGAGCAACCGCAGGACGAAGCCGTTGCCGTCGACCTGTCGGACGACGACGCAGAGGTCGGCGTATTTGTCGAAGACGACGAGCTGGCCGACGCGCAGGGCGAACTGGTTGAAGACGACGACATTGATGACACGTCCGATGTGGTGGTGCTTGACGACAGTGGCGCGGTTGCGGACCTGCCGAGCGACGTGGTCGCTGAGCTCCCCGACGACCCGACCGTGGACATCGTGGCGGGCACCCACGGCGCATCAGAGCCTGAGATTGTCATCGAAGACTCCGCCGCCGCATTGGCGGGCGATTCTCTGGCCGATGAATTATCACCGGATCCGGAAGCGACGGCGCTGCTGACGCGAGAGCAACTCGGCATCACCGAGCAGGACACAACGCAGTTGATGAGCAGCGCTCTGGATCTTGAACTCCCGGAGGACGACCCGACCAGCGAGGTGGTGGTGGACGAGCTCGAAGAACTCGGCGAACTCGACACCGGGTTGCTTGAGGACGAACTCACCGAGATGGCGATCCAGCTCAACTCGGACCTGTTGAACGTGCCCTACGGCGACGACGACAAAACCGAAGATACGGCCGTCCATTTCCTGGATATGGACATGGACGACGACAGCGGCACGGCGCGCGCGCTCGGCACGGAAGAGACCGGGCAGGTCCTGACCCTCGAAACGTCGGACATCCGCAAGCTCAACATGGCGGAGCGGGAGTTGACGCATGACGATGAGGATGACGACGCCACCGTCATCGCGAGCGGTCTGAAGTAGCGCGCTACTCGACCTCGAGCCGCTCGACCTTGCGCCACCCGCGAGGCAGCAAGCCCCCGCGTCGACCGCGGGGGCCCTCGTACTTCGAGCGATCCCTGGGTTTGAGGGTCATGACGCGTTCTCCACAGTGCACGCGAATGACCTGATTGGCGTCCACCGCCACCGCGCTGACCATCCACTCTTCGCCAGCGCTCACGCGCTTGCTCGGCATGGACAGCAGTTTGTTGCCTTTGCCTCGTGCCATCACGGCCAGCTCCGACGCCGGGAAAATCAGCAGACGGCCTTCATTGCTGACCGCCGCGATGGAAGCCGTCGCGATATCCGGGACCGGGGACGGGGGTAACGCCCGCGTGCCCTTCGGCACCGTGAGCACCGACTTGCCTGCCTTGGCGCGCGACGACCAGCCCTGTGCGGTGCCGATAAAGCCATAGCCCGACGAACTCGTCAGCAGCCAGCTGCGATCTTCGGCTAACGCAACGCCCGCAAACAGCGCGCCGTCCGGCGGGTTGAAACGGCCGGCGAGTGGTTCGCCCTGCCCGCGTGCCGACGGCAATGTATGCGCCGGCGCCGTATAGATCCTGCCGGTACTGTCGAGGAAGAGAGCCGACTGATTGGAACGGCCGCGCGCGGCGGCCGCAAACTGGTCACCGGCCTTGTAGCTGAGCGCCGTCGGATCAATCTCGTGTCCCTTGGCGGCCCGCGCAAAGCCACGCGCGCTGAGGACCACAGTGACCGCTTCACTCGGCATCAGCTGCGTTTCATCGATTGCCTGTGCCGCATCCCGGGGCACCATGGCGGTTCGGCGCTCGTCCCCGTACTTCTCGGCATCCGCCAGCAATTCATCGCGGATCAGGCGCTTGAGTCTGGTTTTCGAATTCAGCGTCTTGTCGAGCGCGTCGCGCTCGGCCTGCAGTGAATCCTGCTCACCGCGAATTCGCATTTCCTCGAGCTTGGCCAGATTCCGCAACTTGAGATCAAGCACCGCATTGGCTTGCACATCGCTCAATCCGAACCGCGACATCAGGACGGGATGCGGTTCGTCTTCGGTTCGTATGATCTCGATGACCTCGTCTATGTTGAGATACGCGATCATCAAGCCGGCCAGGATGTGCAGCCGCTTGTCCAGCCGCTCAAGGTGATAGGTCAGACGACGGCGTACCGTTTGCGTGCGGTACACGAGCCAGCTTTGCAAAACGTCCTTGAGGTTGTGGACGCGCGGTGCGCCCTCCAGCGTAATCAGGTTGAGGTTGACCCGGATCGTCTTCTCAAGATCGGTGGTGGCGAACAAGTGGCTCATCAGCTGTTCGACGTTGACACGATTGGAGCGCGGTACGATCACAAGGCGGATCGGGTTCTCGTGGTCCGACTCATCGCGCAAGTCCTCCACCATCGGCAGCTTCTTGTTGCGAATCTGCTGCGCGATCTGCTCCAGAATCTTGCCGGGCGAGGTCTGGAACGGCAGCGCCTCAATAATGATGTCGCCGTTCTCAAGACGATAGACACTGCGCATGCGCAGCGTGCCGTGCCCGGTGTCATAGACCGCATCCACCTCCTCGGGTGCGCTGATGATCTCCGCGCCGGTCGGAAAATCCGGGCCGACGATGTGCTCCCTCAGATCGGCAATGGTGGACCGCGGCTTTTCAAGCAGGCGTACCGTTGCGCTCACAACTTCGCGCAGGTTGTGGGGCGGCACGTCGGTAGACATCCCGACCGCGATGCCGGTCGCGCCGTTGAGAAGCACATTGGGCAGTCTTGCCGGCAGTCGCTCGGGCTCGCTCAGCGTGCCGTCGAAATTCGGCGACCAGTCCACCGTGCCCTGCCCGAGTTCGGACAGCAGCGTGGCGGCGTAGGGCGACAGGCGCGACTCGGTATACCGCATGGCGGCAAACGATTTCGGATCGTCGGGCGATCCCCAGTTACCCTGCCCGTCCACGATCGGATAGCGATACGAAAACGGCTGCGCCATATGCACCATGGCTTCATAACACGCGCTGTCCCCATGCGGATGGAACTTGCCGATCACATCACCCACGGTGCGCGCCGACTTCTTGTGCTTGGACGCGGCCGATAAGCCCAGCTCGCTCATCGCATAGACGATTCTGCGCTGCACGGGCTTCAGTCCGTCGGCCACGTGGGGCAGCGCACGGTCCAGGATCACGTACATCGAATAGTCGAGGTACGCTTTTTCGGTGTAAGCCTTCAGGGACTGGTTTTCGAGTCCCGCAAAATCGAGTTCCTGATTTTCCATTGCGTGTTCCGGTCGGTCAGACGTCCGCGAGATTGCCTTTTGTCTGCAGCCATTTCTTGCGGTCGGCTGCGCGTTTCTTGGCGAGCAGCATATCCAGCATCTTGTCCGTCTGATCGCGCGCCTCAATGGTGAGGCGAACCAATCGACGGGTATCGGGGGCCATGGTGGTTTCGCGTAACTGGGCAGGGTTCATCTCGCCGAGTCCCTTGAATCGAGTGATGGTGACCTTGCCTTTCGTCTTGTTGCGCTCTATCCGATCAACGATACGGTCTCTCTCGGCCGCATCGAGCGCGTATTCCACCTGTTTGCCGACGTCGATTCGAAACAACGGTGGCATGGCCACATAAACGTGACCGTTCTGAACCAGCGGGCGGAAGTGACGTACAAACAACGCACACAGCAAGGTGGCGATGTGCGCACCGTCCGAATCGGCGTCAGCCAGAATGCAGACCTTGTGGTAGCGCAAAGATGACAGGTCATCGGAGCCCGGCTCCACGCCGAGCGCCACGGTGATGTCGTGCACTTCGGTTGAGGCGAGCACCTGAGAGGAGTCCACCTCCCACGTGTTCAGGATCTTGCCTCGCAGCGGCATGATGGCTTGGGTTTCCCGGTCACGCGCCTGCTTGGCCGAGCCGCCGGCCGAATCACCCTCAACCAGGAAAAGTTCGCTCATTTCCGGAATCTGCGAGCTGCAGTCCGCGAGCTTGCCGGGCAGCGCCGGCCCCGCGACCACACGTTTGCGCACCACCTTCTTGCTGGCGCGCTGCCGCTGTTGCGCCCGCGCGATCGCCAGCTGACCGATGGCCTCGCCGGCTTCAGGATGCTGGTTCAGCCAGACAGAAAAAGCGTCCTTGGCCACCGCGCTCACAAAGCCAGCGCATTCGCGCGATGTCAGTCTGTCCTTGGTCTGACCTGCGAACTGCGGTTCTTTCAGTTTGACCGAGATGACCCATGCGGTGCGGTCCCAGACATCGTCGGGCGCGATCCGCACGCCCCTTGGAGTGAGTGAGCGGAACTCGCAAAACTCGCGCAGCGCTTCGGTCAGTCCGCTGCGCAGGCCGTTCACGTGGGTCCCGCCTTGCCCGGTCGGAATAAGATTGACGTAGCTCTCTGTGACCGTGTCGCCAGCGTCGGTCAGCCAGCCGATCGCCCACTCGACCGCTTCGGTCTCACCGCTGGACTCGCCGGTGAAAAGCGGATCGGGCAGAAAAGGTACGCCGTCGAGCGCCTCAGTGAGGTAGTCCGCGAGGCCGCCCGCGTAGTGCCACGTGATTTTCTCGCCCGATTTTTCCTCGTGGAAATTGACCGTCAGTTCGGGACACAGCACCGCCTTGGCCTTCAGCAGGTGTTTCAGGCGCGGCACGTGGAACTGGCCGCTGTCGAAATAACTGGCGTCGGGCCAAAAGCGAAGAATGGTGCCCGTATTGGCCTTGCCAACTTTGCCCACCGCTTTCAGAGCGCGCGTTTTCCTGCCGCCCTTGAAACCCATCGAAAACTCCTGGCCGTCACGCTTCACGGTCACGTCCAGTTGCTTCGACAGCGCGTTGACCACCGAAACGCCAACGCCGTTCAGGCCGCCTGAGTATTCGTAGCTCTTGCCCGAAAACTTCCCGCCAGCGTGCAGCTGGGTCAGGATCAACTCAACGCCGGGGAGCTTCTGAACCGGGTGCTTGTCGACGGGCATGCCGCGACCGTCATCGCGCACCTCGAGCGAGCCATCCTTGTACAGGGTCACGTCGATGCGTTTCGCAAAGCCGCTCAACGCCTCATCAACGCTGTTGTCGATGACCTCCTGCGCGAGGTGGTTGGGACGGGCCGTGTCGGTGTACATACCCGGGCGGCGGCGAACCGGATCGAGTCCCGTCAGGACTTCGATATCCGCAGCGTCGTAGGATCGGCTCATAGGGAACGGGCGCTGTCTTGCTGGATGACACACGGCGCTGGCGCCGCGCCGTTATGTTAGCCCGCAGCCCGTCCGATTGGTATGGGCGCCCGGCGCCCGGGCAGGCCTCAACCGTTGCGATTGTCGTCGAGGGCGTGCAGCGCTTTTTGCAGGCGCTTGCTGTGTTTGCGTTTTTCAACCGCCAGCGTCTCGAACCATTCCGCGATCTCGTCCAGACCTTCCTCGCGAGCCACCTTGGCGTACTCGGGGAAGCGCTCGGTGTAGGCCGCGGTTTCGGCCGCAAGCGATTCGGCCAGATAGCGCCGCGTCAGCGCGTCCTCATCGATCTCACCCTCGTCAGCCAGCTCGGTACCCGCGTGCATGGCCTCAAGATAGTCAAGGTGGCCATGGGCGTGGCCCGTCGAGCCCTCTGCATTGGAGCGCAGTACCGCCGCGGCGTCCTTGTTGCCCTCGCCATCGGCGCGTGCGGCCTGGTACAGGTAACGACGATTGGCCTCGGCGTCACTGGCGAAGGCGTCGCGCAAATGCTGCTCAGTGCGGCTGTCTTTTAGAGTCATACGAATTCCTTCTGCGGCCGGACCGGCGGGTCGCATGGCGCCTCATGGCGGTGGATCATCCACCGCGACCGCACCTTACCGCCGAGCCCTGCGTCACGTAAGTATCATAAAGTTTCGGCAGTCCTACGTTGCCGATTGACGCTGCCGGAGGGGCTGTGTACCGTCTCGCAGCGCAACAAGCTGCACGATGAGAGGAGTGCCGTTTTGGCTGGAAAATCGGGTACGCCCGACTTTGAAAAATCACTGAAGGCCCTAGAGGCGGTGGTGGAAAAGCTGGAAAACGACGATCTGCCGCTCGACAAGGCGGTCAAGGAGTGGGAAAAGGGCATCAAGCTGCGCGACACCTGCGAGAAAATCCTGACCAGCGCCGAGCAGAAAGTCGAGGTGCTGATGCAGGCCGAAGACAGCTTTGATGACGAGGAGGACCCGTTCGATGACGACATCTGAACTGTCCGACGTGCAGGGTCGCCGCGACGAACGGGCCACGGCCATCGAGGCCGCTGGCGTCAGCGGTCTGCGTATCCCCATCACCGTCACCGACCGCGGCGGCCGGCAGCAACATACCGTCGCCACCGCTTCGCTGTCGGTCGACGTCCCGGCAGATCGCAAGGGCGCGCACATGTCGCGGTTTGTTCAGGTGATCACTTCAAACAGTGCATCGGTCTCGGTCACCGGCATGGGTGATCTTGCACGGACCATGATCGAGCGTCTTGAGGCCGACTCCGGTGAAATCTCTCTGACGTTCCCCTATTTCGTGGATAAGGCGGCGCCGGTGAGCGGTGAAGTGGGACCGATGGACTATGAAGCCACGCTGCGCGTGCGCATCGATCGGCAGCAAACCGAGGCGTGGGTGACGGTGGCCGTGCCTGCCACGAGCCTGTGTCCGTGCTCGAAGGAAATTTCCGACTACAGCGCGCACAACCAGCGTTCGATCATCACCATTTCGATCACGCGGTTCGATGACGCCGCACCCGTGTGGCTGGAGGACTTGATTGAGATAGGTGAGACCGCCGCGTCGTGCCCGGTCTACGCGGTCTTAAAGCGGGTCGACGAAAAACACGTCACAGAGGCGGCGTATGACAATCCGAAGTTTGTCGAAGATATCGTCCGCGATCTGGCGGCGCCGCTCGACGCCGATGGCCGAATTTCCCGCTATGACATCCATGTCGACAACATGGAGTCGATCCACAATCACTCTGCGTTTGCGCGGATTCGCCGCGACAAGCGTTAGACTTTCTAGGCGGCGCCCCGCTGGGCCGCGATCGCGGTAGCACGCTTGTCGTTACGCTGCAGGCGTTCAATCAGCGAGCGCAGGAAGGTCTTTGTGAAGTGCAGCTGACACGCCGTTGACACCTGTTCCAGCAGCGCCGAACTCACCCGCAGCAGCGTCACATCATCACGCGCCTTGATCGTCGCTGTGCGCCGGGCCTTCATCACGTAGCTGGCCTCGCCGAAGCAGTCGCCCTTCGACAAACGACCCAGTGACTCGCCCGCGCGGTGCACGTACACCGAGCCCTGAACAATGATGTAAAACCGGTCGTCCAACTCGCCCTCGCGCACGATTTCTTCGCCGCCCTTGTACGTGCGCCAGTCACTGGCGCGCAGCACCTCCCAGATTTCGCCGTGGGAGAAATCGTGGAAAAAAGACAGCTGACGCAATTCCTCAAACTGCTCCTGGCGATTGATCTGATCATCGGCGTTGCGCAGTTCCTGAAAGGCGCGTGTCAGCACGGACGCCAGTTCCTTGCCGTTCTGGTAACGATCCGCCGGATCCTTCTGCAGGCATTTGGCTACGATTTCCTCGAGTATCTCGGGCACATTGTCACGCACGGTGTGAATCGGCTGCGGCGTGGCATAGACGATCTTGTGGAGCAGTTTGGCCAGGCTCTCGGCTCGAAACGGCCGGCGCCCGGTCAGGAGTTCGTACATCACAGCGCCGAGCGAATACAGATCGGAGCGATGTGTGATCTCGGCCGACTGCACCTGCTCCGGTGACATGTAGCTCGGCGAACCTGCAATGCCGCGGATCTGAGAATGGTCCGAATTGGCATTGATCGCGATGCCAAAATCGACAATGCGCACATCGGAGTTATTCGTCAGCATGATGTTGCTGGGCTTGATGTCGCGGTGGATCACGCCGCGGTTGGCGGCGTAGTTCAGCGCTTTGGCGCATTTGAAAATAATCTGTACGACGTCGTTGATGCGAAGCCGGTTATCCGGCTTGCAATAGGTGGCCAGTGTGCGCGCGCCGTGCACGTGTTCCATAACCACGAAGTACCGCCCGTTTTCCTCTCCCGCGTCGTAGATCGGCAGGATGTTCGGGTGCTGCAGCATGCCCACCATGTTGGCTTCGTTGAAGAACATCTTGCGCGCGACCGCCGCGTCGTCTTCGTCGGTGGACTCGTCCTTGTAGACCTTGATCGCAACGTCACGTCCGTAGAACGGATCATGTGACAGGTACACGGTGCCGGTGCTGCCGCGACCGACTTCCTTGATGATCATGTATTTGCCGATTTTCTCGAGCATGGTCGCCCCTGAACTGCCCTATCGTGCGGCGGCGTCAGGTCCCGTCAGGGAGTGGATCGACCCTGTCGGTCGGCTACAGAACCGGTAAAAAACGGACTGTCAGCAACAACGCCGCGGCGGCGAAAACGCCTGCGATAACGTCATCGAGCATAATGCCCAGACCGCCGGACATACTGTGATCCACTGCCCGAATCGGCCACGGTTTGAGCACATCGAACAGACGGAAAAACACGAAGCCGAACACGATGTTAAGTGCCGTCGGCGGAACGACACTCAAGGTGATGAACAAGCCGGCGAACTCATCCCAAACGATGCCCGGGTGATCGTGACAATCGAGTCGCTCCGCCGCGCGACCGCACAGCCAGATGCCGGCCACGCACAGGACGGCAGTGACCAGCAAAACCGCTCCCTGGCCCGCCGCAGCGACGGCCAGAAAAAGCGGCACAGCCGCCAGCGTCCCGGCCGTGCCCGGCGCTTTCGGCGCAAGGCCACTGCCAAATCCGAATGCGAGAAACAGCACAGGATCTCGAAGCTGCGACCAACGTACGACCGGCGCTTTACTCATGGCCGTCTGCAAAATGGTCAAACCCCGCCAGCGGACGGCTGACAACGGCGCCATCGGACATCAATACCAACGCATCACCGTCGTCGAGATGGCCAATGCGTGTGACGTTGAAATCGCGTGCGTCGCAAAAGACCCGGAAGTCCTCACGCCGCGACGCGTCCACGCAAAAGCACAGCTCGTAGTCGTCGCCCCCGTTCAGGGCTAGGTAGAGGGCCTCATCGTCGCCGAAACTCTCCCGCAGCATCGACGACATCGGCAGTCTGTCGAGTTCGAGAACAGCACCACCACCACTTGAACGCGCCATCCGCTCCAGATCGACCGCCAGGCCGTCGGAAACGTCAATGCACGCGGTCGCCCACGCCGCGAGCGCCTGACCCAGCGCCACGCGGGGAATCGGGAAATGGAAGCGCTCGCCCAACGGGTGACGTGGATTGTCCCTGGCGATGTGACGCAGCCCGCCCGACGCATCGCCGACCGTACCGGACACATAGACATCGTCGCCCGGACGGCCGCCGGTCCGCGTGACAGGCGATCCGTCATAGCGGCCGATCGCCTGTACGGTGACCTGCAGCGGACCGCGCACGGTATCCCCACCGATCAACGCGACGTCGTGCGCTGCGGCCAACTCGAAAAAGCCAGCGCTAAAGTCGGCCAGCCAGCGCCGGTCGGCGCGGGGCATGGCGAGCGCCAGCGTCACCCACAGCGGTGTTGCCCCACAGGCAGCGAGATCACTCAGATTGACGGCGAGCGCGCGGTGCCCGATGGCACGCGCGGGCGTTTCGTGCGGAAAGTGGACCCCTGCGACCAGTGCGTCAACGCACACGGCCAGCGACGTATCGCCCGTTGTCACGCACGCGGCGTCATCGCCAATTCCGATGACCACGTCCGGTCGCCGCGCGGCACCCGCGAAATACTCTCGAATAATGTCGAACTCGCCGGGCACAGCGGTGACGGACTAAAGTCCGGCTGGGCGGAGTGTGGGCGCGAGCTTGTCCAGAACGCCGTTTACAAAGCGGTGGCCGTCCGTACCGCCGAAGCGTTTGGTGATGTCCACCGCCTCGTTGATCACGACGCGGAAGGGCACTTCGAGGCAATCTTCAAACTCCACAAGCGCGCAGAACAGAACCGCACGCTCGATCGGATCAAGCTGATCCGCGGGACGATCCAAAACGGGGCTCAACAGACTGTCGAAGTGGGACGCCTTCTGGATAGCCGTTCGCAGTAAACGCTCATGATATTCCGGGTCGACCGAGCGAAATTCATCGGTATCACGCTGCTGCGCCAACAACTCACCAGGTTCATGGCCGGTGAGCTGCCACTGGTAAAGCCCCTGCATCGCAAGTCGTCGTGCACGGGACCGGGCGCGGATCATTGCCCGCTGGTCTCCACGTCGATCCGAGTCGGTCACTGCGGCAGGCACCGGTGCAATCGCCGCGACAAATCCACCATTTCGATCACCGCCAACGCCGCCTCTTCACCCTTGTTGCCCACCGCGCCGCCCGCTCGCGCCATCGCCTGCGCGTCAGAATCGGCGGTAATGACGCCAAAACCGACCGGCAGACCGTGGGTCAGCGCCACATCATTCAGACCGCGCGCCGCTTCGTTGCACACAAAATCGAAGTGCGGTGTTTCGCCGCGGATCACCGCACCAAGCGCAACGATTCCGTCGCAACGGCCCTGCTCGGCCAGCCACTTGGCCGCCAGCGGAAGCTCGTAGGCGCCGGGCACGCGGAACACCGGGCGGTGGTCATCCGACACGCCGGCTGCGTCGAGCGTGGCAAGCGCCTTGTCCACCAGCGGCTCCACCACCTCCGCATTGAACCGGGCCGCGACGACGGCGACGCGTGCGCCATCAACACGAATGCCCATGGCGTCAGGAAACGACTTCATACCCACCCCGCGTCACGCGCCGGCCTCGTCCAGATATTCAACGACCTCGAGCCCGAAACCGGAAATGGCGCGCATGTCCTTGGGCGCACTCAGCACGCGCATTCGCCGTACGTTCAGATCCCGCAGGATTTGCGCGCCGATGCCGTAGGTACGCAAATTATCCGGTCCATGGTCGTCATCCGTGCCGTGGGGCGACGCCTTGGGCGGCGGCGAACTGGACTGACGAAGTTCCGATACGAGCCGCTTGGGATCATTGTGTCCGCGCAGCACGATAACCACGCCCTCACCCTCATCGCTGACGCGCTGCATAGCCGCGCGCAGTGGCCAACCGAGCTGGGACCACTGTACGCCCAGTACATCGCTCAGCGTGTCCTGAACGTGTACGCGCACAAGCGTGGGTCGCTCGGCCGCAGGTTCGCCTTTGACCAGCGCGAGGTGAACGGTGCGGTGGACATGGTCCTCATAGGTGTGCAGCAGGAAATCGCCCTGCTCTGTTGGAATGGTACGGGAGTCAATCCGCTCGACCGACACCTCTTTGTCCAGCCGGTACCGGATCAGGTCCGCGATGGTGCCGATCTTGAGACCGTGCTCGTGCGCAAATTTCATGAGTTCGGCGCGGCGAGCCATCGTCCCGTCCTCGTTCAGGATTTCCACGATCACGGCCGCCGGCGAATGCCCGGACAGGCGAGCAAGATCGCAGCCCGCTTCCGTATGGCCGGCGCGGGTCAGTACGCCACCGGGCTGCGCCATGATCGGAAACACGTGCCCCGGCTGGCGCAGGTCCTCCGGCCGCGCGTTCGGCGCCACCGCCGCCGCCACGGTGCGTGCGCGATCGTAGGCAGAAATACCCGTTGTGACGCCCTCCGCTGCCTCGATCGACAGCGTAAAGTTGGTACTGCCCGCCGTATCGGTGCCGCTGACCATCAACGGCAGTCGGAGCTGCGCGCAGCGATCTGAGGTCAGCGTCAGGCAGATCAGGCCGCGTCCGAAACGCGCCATAAAATTGATGTCCTCAGCCTGCACCCGGTCGGCGGCCATGATGAGATCGCCCTCGTTCTCGCGATCCTCGTCGTCCAGGACGATGACCATTTCGCCGTTCGCCATCGCGGCGAGCAGTTCTTCGGTCCCGTGGAAACCGCCCGACGTGGGGTGGGGTTGAATTGCACTCATGATCTCGCCTCCATCAGGCGCTCAATATAGCGCGCGACGAGATCGACTTCGATGTTGACACGGCTGCCCACGGCGTAGTGGCCAAACGTGGTGTGCTCAAAGGTGTGCGGCACGATATTCACACCGACATCGTGCGCGCCCACATCATTGACCGTGAGGCTGACGCCATCGATGGTGACGCTGCCCTTGCGCGCGAGATACGGCATCAGCGAGGCAGGTGGCCCAAATCGAAAACGCCACGACTCTCCGTCGGCGTGCCGCTCGGTGATCTCGGCCACGCCATCCACATGGCCGCTGACAAGGTGGCCGCCCAACGGTTCGCCGGCGGACAGCGCGGGCTCGAGGTTGACCACCGTGTCGGGCTGCCACTGGCCGAGCGTTGTCGCCGATAGCGTTTCTCGTGACACGTCCGCCGAGAACCGGTCGGACGAAAACGCCACGACGGTGAGGCAGCAGCCGTTCACGGCGATTGAATCCCCCAGCGCGACATCATCAAAGCGCAGCGAATCCGAGACAAACGTAAAGCGACCGTCGCCGTCGTCGAGGTCGATGCTGTGCACCCGCGCCGTTCCTTTCACAATTCCGGTAAACATGTTGCGTTCTCCCGTTCAGGCCAGCGAGCACGGCGCATCGTCCGGCAAAAAAACCAGTTTCACATCGTCTTCGAGCGTTGAAAGATATTTACGGCGCCAGCGGCCGCGGTCAGCCATGTCATCAAGCCTGGGCCAGTCCGCCAGCGCGCGCGCATCCGGGCCGAGAACGCAGGGCGCCACATAGAGAACCCACTCGTCCACCCACCCGCTCTGCAGCCATGCCCCCGCCAACGTCGGGCCCGCCTCGACCATTACCTCATTCACCTCGCGCTGCGCGAGCTCCGCAAGCACGATCTTCAGCATGGCAGGAGAATCCGTCGAATCCAGCGCAACGAGATCAACGCCGGTTGCCCGCAGGGCCTGCGCGCGCGCCGCGAGCTGGGCCGACCCGTCGTCGATATACACAACCGAACAGCCGCCGGCGTGCGACAGCACAGTTGCATCGAGGGGACAACGCAACGTGCGATCCATGACCACGACGCTCGGCTGCACAACAGGCCTGTCCAGACGAGCGGTTAACGCCGGGTCGTCCGCAATGACCGTGCCGATACCCGTCACCATGCAGGCGCTGCGAGCGCGGTAGCGGTGCACATCATGACGCGCAGCGGGCCCGGTAATCCAGCGACTGTCGCCGTTGGCGAGCGCGGTCCGTCCGTCGAGGCTCATCGCCGATTTCACGCGAACGTACGGTCGGCCGCGCCGTCGCCGCGAGAAGTACCCGGGATTGATCGCCTCGGCCTTCTCTTCGAGTACGCCACAGCGCACCTCGACACCGTGCTCACGCAAATACGCGAGGCCGCGTCCGGCCACCTGTGGATTCGGGTCGGTGCCTGCGGCGACCACGCGCGAGATGCCCGCGGCGACCAACGCCTCGCAACACGGGCCGGTGCGCCCTGTGTGGCTGCACGGCTCAAGCGTGACATACGCCGTGGCGCCGTCGGCGCCGCCGCCCGCCGCATCCAGTGCGTTGATCTCGGCGTGGCCTTCCCCGGCTTGTACATGCCATCCCTCGCCAACAATGGCCTCGTCGCGAACCAGCACGCAACCGACGCGGGGATTGGGGTCTGTCGTGTAGAGGCCCTGATACGCCAGCTCAATTGCCCGGCGCATGTATCCCACATCCGCGTCGTCACGCCCCGAATCGGACATCGACTAGTCCTCGTCTTCCAGCAGCGACATCTGCTCGCGGTCAATTCCCGGCGGTGTGCGTTGCAGATTCTCAATCGCCTCGGTGAACTCATTCACGTCCTGAAATCGCCGGTATACCGATGCGAAGCGGACAAACGCCACTTCATCGAGTTCGCGCAGTGTGAGCATCACCATTTCGCCCAGCCGACGTGACGGAATCTCGCGTTCGCCAATCGTGCGCAGCTCGTGCGTGATCCGTCCGATAGCGGCCTCGATATCGCTGGCTGACACGGGTCGTTTCTCGAGCGCCTTCAAGATGCCGCTGCGCAGTTTGTTTTCGTCAAACGGTTCGCGCCGATCGTCACTTTTTACGAGATACGGCATTACCAGTTCGGCGCTCTCGAACGTCGTGAAGCGCTCCGCGCAGTGCGCACATTCGCGACGCCGACGGACCTGTGCACCACCCGCGGCAAGCCGCGAGTCGATGACTTTGGTCTCGCCGTGGCCGCAGAACGGGCAGTGCATAGTCGCAGGAGATCAGGTGTGGCGTGCGGCTACGCGTACACCGGGAAGCGGGCACAAAGGGCCTTCACTTCGCCGGCTACGCGCTCGATCGTCGCCGGCTCGCCGCGCGCATCAAGTACATCGCACATCCAGTCAGCCACTTGTCGGCACTCGTCTTCGCCAAAACCGCGCGTGGTGACGGCGGGTGTCCCGATGCGCAATCCGCTTGTAACAAACGGCGAGCGCGGATCGTTGGGCACGGCGTTCTTGTTGACCGTGATGTGCGCGTGATCGAGCCACGCGTCCGCATCCTTGCCGGTGATGTCCTGCGCAATCAGATCAATTAGACAAAGATGGTTGTCCGTACCGCCGGACACGATCTTGTAGCCGCGCCCGATCATCGTCGCCGCCATGACCCTCGCGTTGGCAATGACCTGCTTCTGGTAGGTCTTGAACTCCGGCGCGAGCGCCTCCTTGAACGCCACGGCCTTCGCCGCGATGACGTGCATCAACGGGCCGCCCTGCGTGCCAGGGAACACCAGTGAGTTGAATTTCCTGTTCAGCGCCTCGTCATCGCGCGCCAGTATCAACCCGCCGCGCGGACCCCGCAGTGTTTTGTGCGTCGTGGTCGTGCACACATCGGCCAGTGGCACAGGAGACGGGTATTCGCCGGCTGCAACCAGCCCAGCGATGTGCGCCATGTCGACCAGGAAGTACGCGCCCACTTCGTCAGCGATGTCGCGCATTTTCTGCCAGTCCATGACGCGCGAATAGGCCGAAAAACCGCCGATCAGCATCTTTGGCTTGTGCTCCAGCGCCAGCGCCCGCATCTGATCGTAGTCCACCAGACCGGTCGACTCGTCGAGGCCGTACTGCACGCCGTTGAAGATGCGCCCGGAGAAGTTGACCTTGGCGCCGTGTGTCAGATGCCCGCCGTGCGCAAGACTCATACCGAGGACCGTGTCACCCGGCTCAAGCAACGCCAGATACACCGCAGCATTGGCCTGGCTGCCCGAGTGCGGTTGAACGTTCGCGTAACCCGCACCGAACAGTTCCTTTGCCCGTTCGATCGCGAGTGCCTCGGCCACATCGACGTGCTCACAGCCGCCGTAGTACCGCTTGGACGGATAGCCTTCGGCGTACTTGTTGGTGAGCACCGAGCCTTGCACCTGCAGGACCCGAGGACTCGCGTAATTCTCGGACGCGATCAGCTCGATATTTTCTTCCTGGCGACGCTTCTCGGCGTCGAGGGCGTGATAAAGTTCGTCATCAAAACCTGCGACCTGCATCGTGGCGGCAAACATGCGCTGATCTCCGGCGTTAAAAGCCGTAATTGTACCCCAAAGCGTCACCACAACCGGACCCCGACAACTGTCAAATTGCTATGGCCGATTTCATTTACACCATGAACCGCGTCGCCAAGGTGGTCCCGCCCAAGCGGTACATCCTGCGCGACATTTCATTGAGCTTTTTCCCTGGCGCCAAGATCGGTGTGCTCGGCCTGAACGGGGCCGGCAAGTCCACACTGCTGAAGATCATGGCGGGCATCGACGCCGAAATTGACGGCGAGGCGCGGCCGCAGAAAGGCATCAAGGTGGGTTACCTGCCGCAGGAACCGCAGCTCGATCCGGAAAAAGACGTGCGCGGCAACGTCGAAGAGGGCGTGGCCGATGTGGCTGCCCTGCTGAAGGAGTTCGACGAGATCAGCGAGAAGTTCGCCGAGCCGATGGACGACGATGCCATGACCAAGCTGCTCGCTCGCCAGGCCGAACTGCAGGACAAGATCGAGACGGCCGGCGGCTGGGAGCTGGACCGCACACTCGATGTGGCCGCCGACGCATTGCGACTCCCGGCGTGGGATGCGGACGTGACCGCCCTGTCCGGAGGGGAGAAACGCCGTGTCGCGCTGTGTCGCCTCCTGCTGTCCAAACCCGACATGCTGCTGCTCGACGAACCGACCAACCACCTCGATGCCGAGTCCGTCGCGTGGCTCGAGAAATTCCTCGACGACTACCCGAGTACCGTGGTCGCCGTCACACACGACCGCTACTTCCTCGACAACGTCGCCGGCTGGATTCTGGAGCTGGACCGCGGCCACGGCATTCCGTGGGAGGGCAATTACTCATCGTGGCTGGAGCAGAAAGACCAGCGACTGCAGATGGAAGAGAAACAGCAGGCGGCGCATAAGAAAAGCATCGAAGCCGAACTTGAGTGGGTCAGACAGGGCGCGAAGGGTCGTCAGGCCAAGAGCAAGGCGCGGCTGAAGCGGTTCTCGGAATTGTCCAGCCGCGAATTCCAGACGCGTAATGAAACACAGGAGCTGTATATCCCGCCCGGTCCGCGATTGGGCGATAACGTGATCGACGTTCAGAACCTGCGCAAGGCCTATGGCGAGAAGCTGCTGTTTGATGACCTGAGTTTCTCACTCCCACCAGGCGGCATCGTCGGCGTGATCGGGCCGAACGGCGCAGGCAAGTCGACGCTGTTCAAGCTGCTCACCGGCGTGGAGACACCCGACTCCGGTACTGTGACACTCGGCGACACGGTGTCACTGGCCTACGTGGACCAGAGTCGCGATGCGCTCGACGACAGCAAGACGGTATTTGAGGAAATTTCCGACGGCACGGACATCATCACCGTGGGCCAATACGAAGTGCCCTCGCGCGCCTACTGCGGTCGATTCAATTTCAAGGGAAGTCAGCAGCAGCAGCCCATCGGGACGCTGTCCGGCGGTGAACGTAACCGCGTTCATCTTGCCAAACTGCTGCGCAGCGGCGGCAACGTGCTGCTACTCGACGAGCCCACCAACGATCTCGATATCGAGACCTTGCGCGCACTCGAAGAAGCACTGCTGGTGTTCCCTGGCTGCGCCGTCGTCATCTCGCATGATCGCTGGTTCCTCGATCGCATTGCCACCCATATTCTCGCGTTTGAGGGCAACAGCGAAGTCACCTTCTTCGCGGGTAACTACGCGGATTACGAAGCCGACCGTGAGCGAAGACTGGGCAAGGACAATCTCGTCCCCAGTCGGACGAAGTACAAGAAGCTCGACGTCTGAGTGATGGGCACCGGTCGCGCACTGGCCATCGTTTTTGTGCTGCTGATGCAGCCTCTGTGTTCGGCCCAGACGCCCGACTACACGTTGACAGAGACCGCCGTGGAGATCTCTTCAGGCACAACCATGTACGGACTGGTGCGCGATTATTACCCCAACCATCGCAACGACTGGCTCCGTGTCGCACGCGATCTGGCGGACGCCAATCCCGACGCGTTCCGTAACGGCGACCCTGGCGCGTTGATCGTGGGTCAGTCCCTGCTGCTGATCGACTACGGCGACGGCATTGCCGGACTTGATGAGCCACCGCCCGCGGTGACGCTGGATGAGGATGAGGGCGCCGTCGACGATGACCCGTCCCCGCGCGCCCCCCTTCAGGACGAAGCCGAGCGTGTTGAGATCGCGACGATCACTCGCTTGCGCGGCACGCCAAAGGCGATTGACCGCAACAACCGAGTGCGGGCGCTACGCCGGAGCGCGGCCATTTTCCGCGGTGATACGTTGTTGACCAACGACAACGAACCTCTGTCGCTTGTGATGAAAGACGGCGCCGTGATGCGGGTACGGAGCAACACGCGACTCACCTTTCAGAAGTATCGCGCGGACGCGCGCGCTGGCGATGAGCGCGGCAGTGTGATGACACTGTTATCCGGTGGCTTTCGACTCACATGTGGACACACCCTCTATTACAGGTGGACACACCCACTATTACATGTGGACACACCCTCTATTACATGTGGACTGGGGTGGGAGGGTGACGCGGGAGGTCCGTTAGCGATAGGTACAAACACACAGATATACACATATTCAGGGGCTCTACATGCCCGTATATACATACATACATACATACATATATACATACATACATACATCCATACATACATATACACATATACTTAAACATATCCTTGCATATCAGCGCCCCTCTCTAAAGAAGGCAGGCTTAGGCACAACGAAAGACATACATGACCTCATTCTT